>NZ_JBVHLF010000001.1:90782-95296 GCF_055559155.1 Kitasatospora sp. NPDC024654 | reverse complement strand
GGGAGGCGACGAAACCATCTCCAGGTTTTGGTGGGGGGACAGATGGGAGAGGAGCACGCCCCCGCCCCGCCCCCACCCGTGGTCGGGGGGGGGGGGGGGGGTCCCCCCCCCCCCCCCCCCGACGAGCAGGAGGGGCCCAGGGCCTCGGCCTGATGGGAGAGCAACGGGCGCCGGACCCCCCTCGGGGGTCGGGCGCCCGTTCTCGTCGTCTCAGATCTCGCCGCGCAGCTTGGCCAGCGCCTCGGCGAGGATCGCCTCGCCGTCCGCGTCCGTGCGCCGCTCGCGCACGTACGCCAGGTGCGTCTTGTAGGGCTCGTTGCGCGAGGGCGCCGGCGGGTTGTGCTCGTCCTGCCCGGCCGGGAAACCGCACCGCGGGCAGTCCCAGGTGTCCGGGATGACGGCCTCGGCGGCGAAGCTCGGGCGCGTCTCGTGCTTGTTGGCGCACCAGAAGGAGATCCGGTTGCGCGGAGCGGACTCGCCGCGCTCCGCCTCACCCATCGGGCCGGCCCCGACCCTGCTGCCACGGATGGCGTTGCCACTTGCCACGGTCTGACTCCCTGCGTGCCGCTGTCCGCCTGGTCGGCCCAGGCGCTGCCGGCCGTGCCCTGGGGGGACCGGCCTCACGTACTCCCGCCGACCGGCCGCCCGCTGCGGACGGTGGCAAGTTGTCCCAGTGTACGGAGCCGATAAGGATCTGTCCGCACCGCCTGCGAAGCTTGAGGGACGGTCAGCTCTTGGTCTTGATGAGCAGCCCGAGCACGACGATGCAGGCGAACCAGCAGAGGCCGACGATGATCGTGATGCGGTCGAGGTTGCGCTCCGCGACGGCCGAACCGCCGCCGGCCGACATCGCGCCGCCGCCGAACATGTCGGACAGGCCGCCACCCTTGCCCTTGTGCAGCAGCACGAGAAGGATCATCAGCAGGCTGAAGATGATCAGGGCAATCGAGAACCCGGTAACCAACACGACGGGACCAACTCTCTCGTTCACTGGCTCATTGGCGAAGGGGCCGGACCGCCGAAGAAGGCGGTCCAGCCCCAAAGACTACGTTGCCGCGGGGGCGTTAGCCTACCGCCTGCTCCCGGTACCGCACGATCTTGACGAACTCGTCGGCGTCCAGCGAGGCACCGCCGATCAGGCCGCCGTCGATGTCCGGCTTGGCCATCAGGCCCGGCGCGCTCGCCGCCTTCATCGAACCGCCGTACAGCACGCGGACCTTGCCGGCCAGCTCGGCGTCGTAGAGCTCCGCGATCCGGGCCCGGATCGCGGCGCAGACCTCCTGCGCGTCCTCCGGGGTGGCCACCTCGCCGGTGCCGATCGCCCAGACCGGCTCGTAGGCGACGACGATCTGCTCGGCGTGCGCGGCCGGCACCCCGGCCAGCGCGCCGTCCAGCTGGGCCAGCGTGTACTCGACGTGGGTCCCGGCCTTGCGGATGTCCAGCGGCTCGCCGACGCAGAGGATCGGCACGATGCCGTTCCGGAAGGCGGCCTTGACCTTGGCGTTGACGATCTCCTCGTTCTCGCCGTGGTACTGCCGGCGCTCCGAGTGGCCGATCACCGCGTAGGTGCACTTGAGCTTGGCCAGCATCGGGCCGGAGACCTCACCGGTGTAGGCACCGGAGTCGTGCGCCGAGATGTCCTGGGCGCCGTACTTGATCTTCAGCTTGTCGCCGTCCACCAGGGTCTGCACCGAGCGCAGGTCGGTGAAAGGGGTCAGCACCGCGACCTCGACGGCCTCGTAGTCCTTGTCGGCCAGCGCGAAGGCCAGCTTCTGGGTGTGCTGGATGGCCTCGAGGTGGTTGAGGTTCATCTTCCAGTTGCCCGCCATCAGCGGGAGACGGTCACTCACAGGTTCAGCCTTCCAGTGCGGCGAGACCGGGCAGGATCTTGCCCTCCAGGTATTCCAGGCTCGCGCCACCGCCGGTCGAGATGTGCCCGAACTTCGTCTCGTCGAAGCCCAGGATGCGGACGGCCGCGGCGGAGTCGCCGCCGCCGACCACGGTGAACGCGTCGCTGTCGGTCAGCGCCTGCGCGACGGCCTTGCAGCCCTCGGCGAAGGTCGGGTGCTCGAAGACGCCCAGCGGGCCGTTCCAGAACACCGTCCGCGCGTCGGCCAGCTTCTCGGCGAACAGCTCGCGGGTCTTCGGGCCGATGTCCAGGCCCTCCTTGGTGGCCGGGATCTTGTCCGCGTCGACCACCTCGTAGTCCGGCACCGGGGCGTGCGTCTTGGTGTCCGGGAAGTGCGCGGAGACCGCGACGTCCACCGGGAGCACGAACTCGACGTTGTTGGCCTTCGCCCGCTCCAGGTACTCCAGCACGACCGGGATCTGGTCCTCCTGCAGCAGCGAGATGCCCACCTCGTGGCCCAGTGCCTTGAGGAAGGTGTACGCCATGCCGCCGCCGACCAGGATCTTGTCGGCCTTGCCCAGCAGGTTGTCGATCACCGCGAGCTTGTCGGAGACCTTGGCCCCGCCGAGCACCACCACGTACGGGCGGGCGACGTCCTCGGTGAGCTTCTTGAGGACGCCGACCTCCTTCTCGATCAGCAGGCCGGCCGCGTGCGGCAGCCGGGCCGGCAGGTCGTAGACCGAGGCGTGCTTGCGGTGCACGGCACCGAAGCCGTCGCCGACGTAACGGTCGGCCAGCGCCGCCAGCTGGTCGGCGAAGGCGCCGCGCTCGGCGTCGTCCTTGCTGGTCTCGCCGGCGTTGAAGCGCAGGTTCTCCAGCAACGTGACCTCGCCGTCGGCCAGGGCGGCGACGGTGGCCTTCGCGCTGTCACCCACGGTGTCGGTCGCGAAGGCGACCGGCTTGCCGAGGATCTCGCCGAGGCGGACGGCCACCGGCGCGAGCGAGTACTGCGGGTCCGGCTCACCCTTGGGGCGGCCGAGGTGGGAGGCGACGATCACCTTGGCGCCGCGCTCCAGCAGCTTGGTGATGGTCGGGGCGACGGCACGGATCCGGCCGTCGTCGGTGATGCGGCCGCCGGACAGCGGCACGTTCAGGTCGGCGCGGACGAACACCCGCTGGCCGGCCACATCGAGGTCGTCGATGGTCTTCACGGTTCGGTCTCCTGGGGAGGGGTGGCGCTGAAGGGCGGCACAGCGCCGGGCCGCCGGGGAAAGCGTGAGGGATGAGGGTGGGCAGAACCAGGGCCCGGAGGCGGCATCGCCGTCCGGGCCCTGGTTCTCACATCACGTCAGCTCCCGCTGTGTCAGAGCTGGCCACCGACGAGGGTGGTCAGGTTGACGAGGCGGTTCGAGTAGCCCCACTCGTTGTCGTACCAACCGAAGACCTTGACCTGGTTGCCCTGGACCATGGTCATCAGCGAGTCGAAGATGGTGGAGAACGGCGAGTTCACGATGTCGGAGGAGACGATCGGGTCCTCGGTGTACTGCAGGATGCCCTTGAGGCTGCCCTCGGAGGCCTTCTGGAAGGCCGCGTTGACCTCCTCGACGGTGACGTCGCGCTCCAGGGTGACCACCAGGTCGGTGATCGAACCGGTCGGGACCGGGACGCGCAGCGAGGTGCCGTCCAGCTTGCCCTTCAGCTCCGGCAGGACCAGCGCGGTGGCCTTGGCGGCACCGGTCGAGGTCGGGATGATGTTCAGCGAGGCGGCGCGGGCGCGGCGCAGGTCCTTGTGCGGGAAGTCCAGGGTGACCTGGTCGTTGGTGAACGCGTGGACCGTGGTCATCAGGCCCTTGACGATGCCGAAGTTCTCGTTCAGCACCTTCGCCAGCGGCGCCACGCAGTTGGTGGTGCAGGAGGCGTTGGAGATGACGGTGTGCTTCTCGGCGTCGTACTTGTCGTCGTTGACGCCCATCACGATGGTGACGTCCTCGTCGGTGGCGGGCGCCGAGATGATGACCTTCTTGGCACCGGCGGTGACGTGCTTGCGAGCCGCCTCGGCCTTGGTGAAGATGCCGGTGGACTCGATCACGACGTCCGCGCCCAGCTCGCCCCAGGGGAGGTTGGCCGGGTCACGCTCGGCGATGACCTTGAAGGTCTTGCCGTCGACCGTGATGCTGTCGGCGGTGTGCGAGACCTCACCCTGGAAGGTGCCCAGGATGGAGTCGTACTTGAGCAGGTGAGCCAGGGTCTTGGTGTCGGTCAGGTCGTTGACGCCGACGATCTCGATGTCCGCGCCCTGGGCCTTAACCGCACGGAAGAAGTTGCGGCCAATGCGGCCGAATCCGTTGATGCCTACCCGGATCGTCACGAACCGATCTCCTCTGAGGTACGCCGGGCTATGCCGACGGGGTTGGAATTGGGATGTCCCCGACCACCCATGACCCTACCTCCCTGGGCAGTGGGTGAGCACATCCGGCCAGGGTCAAGCCCCTGGCGTGGCGCCCCCCGGCGCGTGCTCCGGCAGGTGCGGCCCACGCCCGTACGGCAGTTGGCAACCGGGGCCGGAACGCGGGGGGGGGGGGGGGGGGGGGGGGAGGGGGGGGGGGGGGGGGGGGGGGGTGGGGGGGGTGGGGGGGTAGGGGGGGGGAGAGGGGAGGGCTGTTTC
>NZ_JBVHLF010000001.1:80001-90772 GCF_055559155.1 Kitasatospora sp. NPDC024654 | reverse complement strand
CGGGCTGATCGCCCTCCCCACCCCACCCCACAAACAGCAAACCAAAAGACAGACAAGCAACCACCGCACCCACAGAAGCCGACACCCACCAACCCCCCCCCCCCCCCCCCCCCCCCCCCCCCCCCCCCCCCCCCCCCCCCGGGTTCCGGCGGCGGTCAGTTGAGCGCCATCTCCTCGGTGAGGTTGGCCTCGGTGCTCGGCAGGCCGAGCTCGGAGGCGCGCTTGTCGGCCATCGCCAGCAGCCGGCGGATCCGGCCGGCCACCGCGTCCTTGGTGAGCGGCGGATCGGCCAGCGCGCCCAGCTCCTCCAGCGAGGCCTGCTTGTGCTGCATCCGCAGCTGGCCGGCGGCGGCCAGATGCTCGGGTACCTCGTCCCCGAGGATCTCCAGCGCCCGCTGCACCCGGGCTCCGGCGGCCACCGCGGCCCGGGCCGAGCGGCGCAGGTTGGCGTCGTCGAAGTTGGCCAGCCGGTTGGCGGTGGCCCGCACCTCGCGGCGCAACCGGCGCTCCTCCCAGGCCAGCACCGACTCGTGGGCGCCCAGCCGGGTCAGCAGCGCGCCGATCGCGTCGCCGTCCCGGATCACCACCCGGTCCGCGCCGCGCACCTCGCGGGCCTTGGCCGGGATGCCGAGCCGACGGGCCGCGCCGACCAGGGCGAGCGCCGCCTCCGAGCCGGGGCAGGTGATCTCCAGCGAGGAGGACCGGCCGGGCTCGGTCAGCGAGCCGTGCGCCAGGAACGCCCCGCGCCAGGCCGCCTCGGCGTCGCAGGTCGCTCCGGAGACCACCGCCGGGGGCAGCCCCCGGATCGGCCGGCCCCGCCCGTCCACCAGCCCGGTCTGCCGGGCCAGCAGTTCACCGTCCTTGACCACCCGGACCACGTACCGACTGCCGCGCCGCAGGCCGCTGGGGGCCATCACCACCAGGTCCGAGGAGTGTCCGAAGATCTCCAGCAGGTCCTTGCGCAGCCGTCGGGCCGCAATGCCGGTGTCCAGCTCCGCCTCGATCACGATGCGACCGCTCACAATGTGCAGTCCGCCCGCGAATCGCAGGATTGCCGACACCTCGGCCTTGCGGCAACAGGCCCGGGTGACGGGGAGCCGGCTGATTTCGTCCTTCACCGCTGCCGTCATCGCCATGGGCCGATCCTTCCATGTGTCCGGAAAATCCGGTCGTACGCGGCGGCCAGAAGCTCCGGGTCGTGTCGCGGGGTGCCGTCGGCGGCGGCCACCCGGTCCAGCACCAGGGCCGCGCCCATCCGGCCGGCGGCCTTCTCCAGGCCGGCCAGGTCGGCCTGTCCGAAGGCGCCGCCGGTCACCGCCCGCTCGTCCACCAGGATCGCATCCACCACGAGGCCGGGGGCGTGGTCGGCGATCACGTCCAGGTGGCGCTGCGGGGTGAAGCCCTCGGTCTCGCCGGGCTGCGGGGCCAGGTTGAGGGTCAGCAGCCGGCGCGCCTTGGTGTCGATCAGCGCCTTGGCCAGCTCGGGGACCAGCAGGTGCGGCAGCACACTGGTGAACCAGGAGCCGGGGCCGAGCACCACCCAGTCCGCCTCCAGCACCGCCGCCACCGCCTCGGGGACGGCCGGCGGCTCCTCCGGCAGCAGCCGGACCGACTGCACGGTGCCCGGGGTGGCGGCCACGCTGGCCTGGCCGCGGACGGCGGTCAGCTCGGCCGGGCGGGCCGGGTCGTGGCCCCGGACGATCGCCTCGATGTCCAGCGGGACGGCCGACATCGGGAGCACCCGGCCCTGTACGTTGAGCAGCCGGCCGACCCACTCCAGGGCGGCCACCGGGTCGCCGAGCTTCTCCCAGAGCGCCACGATCAGCAGGTTGCCGACCGCGTGGCCGCCCAGTTCACCGGTGCCGGTGAAGCGCTGCTGGATCACCTCGGACCAGGTGCGGCCCCAGGCGTCGTCCCCGCACAGCGCGGCCAGCGCCTTGCGCAGGTCGCCCGGGGGCAGCACGCCGAGCTCGGTGCGGAGCCGCCCGCTGGAGCCGCCGTCGTCGGCCACGGTGACCACGGCGGTGAGGTCGCTGGTGAGCCGGCGCAGCGCCGAGAGCGAGGCCGACAGGCCCTGGCCGCCGCCCAGCGCGGTGATCTTGGGTACGGGACCGCGCGCCGCGGCGGCACGGCTGCGCTGGGCGCCCGGGGATCCCCGCTCGGCGGCCTTGTGCTGGAGCTGCCGCCCTGGCGAGTATCCCGTCACACCTACCCCACGTTTCTGTCCTGCCGGCAGCGCCGGGCCGCCGTCACTCCCGTCCCATGTCGCGGTGCACCAGCACCGTTTCCACGCCGTCGGCGATCAGACGCTTCGTCAACCGCTCCGACATGGCCACGCTGCGATGCTTGCCACCGGTGCAGCCTACGGCAAGCGTCATGTAGCGCTTACCCTCCCTGCGGTAACCCTCGGTGATGATCCGCAACAGCTCGGCGTAACCGTCCAGGAACTCCTTGGCACCGGGCTGCTGGAACACGTAGTCGGAGACGTCGGGGTCGGTGCCGGTCCGGGCCCGCAGCTCGGGCACCCAGTGCGGGTTCGGCAGGAACCGGCAGTCCACCACCAGGTCGGCGTCGACCGGCAGGCCGTACTTGAAGCCGAAGGACATCACGGTGGCCCGCAGCTCCGGCTCGTCGTGGTCGGCGAACTGGGCGTCCAGCTTGGCGCGCAGCTGGTGGACGTTGAGGTTGGAGGTGTCGATCACCAGGTCGGCCTCGCCGCGCAGCTCGCGCAGCAGGTCACGCTCCTGGGCGATGCCGTCGGTGATCCGGCCCTCGCCCTGCAGCGGGTGCGGCCGGCGGACGCTCTCGAAGCGACGCACCAGGGCGTCGTCGGAGGACTCCAGGTAGACCACCCGCAGCTGGACGCCACGCTTCTCCAGCTCCTCCAGCGAGGCGCGCAGATCGTCGAAGAACTGCCGGCCGCGGACGTCGACCACCACGCCGATCCGGGCCACCGCACCCTGCGAGCGGGCGCCGAGGTCGACCATGGTGGGGATGAGGGCCGGTGGCAGGTTGTCCACCACGAACCAGCCGAGGTCCTCCAGACACTTGGCGGCCGTGCTCCGGCCGGCTCCGGACATGCCGGAGATGATCACCAGCTCCGGGGCGGTCTCTCCCCCAGCCTGCGGCCGGGTGGCACCCCCATCGTCGGACACTGTCACTTCACTTCCCCGCTCTCGGTGCTTCCCTGAGGAGAACGCCTGCGGCCGCCTGCCGTCACGGCGTCCCCGGTCTCTGTTCTCCGGTGTCATCCATGATCTCGCCGGTCGCGGTGTTCACCGCGAATGGCGCGGGTTGCCGGGAGGACAACGCGGCGACAACAGTCTCCGCGGTGCGCCGCCCGATCCCCGGTACCGCACAGATCTCCTCGACGGTGGCCGCGCGCAGCTTCTTCAGCGAGCCGAAGTGCTTGAGCAGGGCCTTCCGCCGGGTCTCCCCCAGACCTGGCACAGTGTCCAGCTCGCCGCTGGTGAATCGCTTGCCCCGCTTGTTGCGCTGGTAACCGATGGCGAACCGGTGCGCCTCGTCGCGGACCCGCTGCAGCAGGTAGAGACCCTCGCTGCTGCGCGGCAACACCACCGGGTCGTCCTGGCCGGGCAGCCAGACCTCCTCCAGCCGCTTGGCCAGCCCGCACAGCGCGACGTCGTCGATGCCCAGCTCGGCCAGCGCCCGGGCGGCGGCCGCCACCTGGGGCTGGCCGCCGTCGACCACCAGCAGCTGGGGCGGGTAGGCGAAGCGGCGCGGGCGGCCGGTCTCCGGGTCGACGGGGCCGCTCGGGACCGGCTGGCCGGCTGCGGTCAGCTCGTCGGACTGGGTCGGCTCGTCCTCGCCGGCCTCGGGGACCGCCCACTCGCCGGTCCGCTCGCGCTCCTGGAGGTAACGGCGGAACCGGCGGCCGACCACCTCGTGCATCGAGCGGACGTCGTCCTGGCCTTCGAAGCTCTTGATCTGGAACCGGCGGTACTCGCTCTTGCGGGCCAGACCGTCCTCGAAGACCACCATCGAGGCGACCACGTCCTGCCCCTGCAGGTGCGAGATGTCGAAGCACTCGATGCGCAGCGGCACGGAGTCCAGCTCCAGCGCGTCGGCGATCTCCTGGAGGGCGCGGCTGCGGGTGGTCAGGTCGGAGGCGCGCTTGGTCTTGTGCAGCGCCAGCGCCTGCTGGGCGTTGCGGCCGACGGTGGCCATCAGGTCCTTCTTGTCACCGCGCTGCGGGATCCGCAGGTCCACCTGGGAGCCGCGCAGGGTGCTGAGCCACTCGCGGACCGGGCCGGCCGGCTCGGGCAGGGCGGGCACCAGCACCTCGCGCGGCACCGCCTCGCTGCCGCCGCCGTAGAGCTGCTGCAACGCGTGCTCGACCAGGGCGGCGGTGTCCACGTCCTCGACCTTGTCGGTGACCCAGCCGCGCTGGCCGCGCACTCGGCCGCCGCGCACGTGGAAGATCTGGACGGCCGCCTCCAGCTCGTCCTCGGCCACGGCCAGCAGGTCGGCGTCGGTGCCGTCGGCGAGCACCACGGCGTTCTTCTCCATGGCCCGCTTGAGCGCCTCGATGTCGTCGCGCAGCCGGGCGGCCCGCTCGTACTCCAGCTCGGCGGCGGCCTGCTGCATCTGGAGTTCCAGCCGGCGCAGGTGGTTGCCGGTGCGGCCGGCCATGAAGTCGCAGAACTCCTCGGCCAGCTCGCGGTGGTCCTCGGCGGAGATCCGGCCGACGCAGGGGGCGGCGCACTTGCCGATGTAGCCGAGCAGGCAGGGGCGGCCGACCTGCTGGGCGCGCCGGAAGACGCCGTTGGAGCAGGTACGGACCGGGAAGACCCGGAGCAGCAGGTCGACCGTCTCGCGGATCGCCCAGGCGTGCCCGTACGGGCCGAAGTAGCGCACGCCCTTCCGGTGCGCCCCGCGCATCACCTGGACCCGGGGGAACTCCTCGTTCAGGGTGACCGCGAGCTCCGGGTAGCTCTTGTCGTCGCGGTACTTGACGTTGAATCGCGGGTCGAACTCCTTGATCCAGGAGTACTCCAGCTGGAGCGCCTCGACCTCGGTGCCGACCACCGTCCACTCCACCGAGGCCGCGGTGGTGACCATGGTGGCGGTGCGCGGGTGCAGGTTGGCCAGATCCTGGAAGTACGACGAGAGCCGCGGACGGAGGCTCTTCGCCTTGCCGACGTAGATCACCCGGCCGTGCGCGTCCCGGAACCGGTAGACGCCGGGCGAGAGCGGGATCGCCCCGGGCGCCGGGCGGTAGGTGGACGGGTCAGCCATTGGTCGGTCCCCCTTGGACAGCTGTGACACTGGAACCCTAACGTCCCGCGGTGACAGCACGCCGTTCAGCCCGCACTCAGGAAGCACTCAGCGTGCGGACAGCTGCCGTCCAGCGGTTACTCGGATCGTGTTCCGACTCTCGGAGGGGTCCCAGGATTCCCGGGGGCGGCCGACGGCCGCGCGGCGGCTCAGCTCTCGGTGACCTCGAACTTCCCGTTCTGCACGGTCACCTGGTAGGAGGGCAGCGACTCGGGCGCCGGGCCGGCCACCACCGAGCCGTCCTCGATCTTGAACTGGCTGCCGTGGCAGGGGCACATGATCAGGCCGTTCTTCACCTGGCCCACCGTGCAGCCCGCGTGGGTGCAGGTGGCGCTGAACGCCTTGTACTGGCCGGCGGTCGGCTGGGTGACCACGATCTTCTGGTCGGAGTAGACCTTGCCGCCGCCGACCGGGACGTCCGCCACCGCGCCGACCTCGACCGCGTTGTCGGCGGAGGACGAGGACTTGGCCGTGGAGTCGCCGGAGCAACCCGCCACGGTCAGCGCGGTGCCCCCGGCGAGGACGGCGGCGCCGCAGCAGAGCAGCGTGCGGCGGCTGGTGGCGGGGGTCTGGGCTGCCTCGGTCATCGGTGGCGCTCCCTGCGGACGGCTCGGCTTGGTCGGCTCCGCAGTCTAGCCGCGCCCGATGAGGGCACCGGGCCGCTCGCCCTCGGCGCGCGAGGGAGCACGGCCCGGCGCCTGCGGCTACTTGCGCGCCGCGGCCCGCTTGCGCGGGGTGCGCGGGGCCGGGACGGCCGCGTCGCTGATCCGCTCGCCCAGGATGTCCCGCAGGAACTTGCCGGTGTGGCTCGCGGTGATCCCGGCGATCTCCTCCGGCGTACCCTCGGCGATCACCGTGCCGCCGCCGCTGCCGCCCTCGGGGCCCATGTCCACGACCCAGTCCGCGGTCTTGATCACGTCGAGGTTGTGCTCGATGACGATCACCGTGTTGCCCTTCTCCACCAGGCCGGAGAGCACCCTGATCAGCTTGCTGATGTCCTCGAAGTGCAGGCCGGTGGTGGGCTCGTCGAGCACGTAGACCGTCCGCCCGGTGGAGCGCTTCTGCAGCTCGGAGGCGAGCTTGACGCGCTGCGCCTCGCCGCCGGAGAGGGTCGGCGCGGGCTGGCCGAGCCGGACGTAGCCGAGGCCGACGTCGTTCAGCGTGCGCAGGTGGCGGGCGATCGCCGGGACGGCCTCGAAGAAGTGCAGCCCCTCCTCGATCGGCATGTCCAGCACCTCGGCGATGGACTTGCCCTTGTAGTGCACCTCCAGGGTCTCCCGGTTGTACCGCGCCCCGTGGCAGACCTCGCAGGGGACGTAGACGTCCGGCAGGAAGTTCATCTCGATCTTGATCGTGCCGTCGCCCGAACAGTTCTCGCAGCGGCCGCCCTTGACGTTGAAGGAGAACCGGCCGGGGAGGTAGCCGCGGACCTTCGCCTCGGTGGTCTCCGCGAAGAGCTTGCGGACGTGGTCGAAGACGCCGGTGTAGGTCGCCGGGTTGGAACGCGGGGTCCGGCCGATCGGCGACTGGTCGACGTGCACCACCTTGTCCACCAGGTCCGTCCCGGTGATCCGGGTGTGCCGGCCGGGCACGCTGCGCGCCCCGTTCAGCTCGCGGGCGAGGTGGGTGTAGAGGATGTCGTTGACCAGGGTGGACTTGCCGGAGCCGGAGACGCCGGTGATCGCGGTGAACGTCCCCAGCGGGAAGCCGACCGTGACGTCCCGCAGGTTGTGCTCGCGGGCGCCGTGCACCACGATCTGCCGCTTGCGGTCGCGCGGGCGGCGCGCCTCGGGGATCGGGATCGAGCGCTTGCCCGAGAGGTACTGCCCGGTCATCGACTCCTTGTTGCGGAGCAGTTCCTCGAGCGAGCCGGAGTGCACCACCTTGCCGCCGTGCTCACCGGCACCCGGGCCGATGTCGACCACCCAGTCGGCCATCTTGATGGTGTCCTCGTCGTGCTCCACGACGATCAGGGTGTTGCCGATGTCGCGGAGCCGGACCAGGGTCTCGATCAGCCGGTGGTTGTCGCGCTGGTGCAGGCCGATCGAGGGCTCGTCCAGCACGTAGAGCACGCCGACCAGGCCGGAGCCGATCTGGGTGGCCAGCCGGATCCGCTGCGCCTCGCCGCCGGAGAGGGTGCCGGCCGCCCGGTTGAGCGAGAGGTAGTCCAGGCCGACGTCGACCAGGAACCGCAGCCGCTCGTTGACCTCCTTCAGCACCCGCTCCGCGATCTTCCTGTCCCGGGCGGTCAGCTTCATCGCACCCAGGAACTCGGCGCAGTCGCTGATCGACATCGCCGCGACCTCGGCGATCGAACGGCCCTGCACGGTGACCGCGAGCACCACCGGCTTGAGCCGGGTGCCCTCACAGGCCGGGCAGGGCACCTCGCGCATGTAGCCCTCGAAGCGCTCGCGGCTGCTGTCGGTCTCCGCGTCGCCGTGCCGGCGCTGCACGAACGGGATCACGCCCTCGAAACCGGTGATGTACGAACGCTCGCGCCCGTACCGGGTGCTGAAGCGGACCTCGACCTGCGCCTTGTGGCCGTACAGCAGCGCCTTGCGGGCCCGGGCCGGCAGCCCGCGCCACGGGATGTCGGTGCGGAAGCCCAACTCGCCGGCCAGCGCGCCGATCAGCCGACCGAAGTACTCCTTGCTGTGGCCGCCGGACCAGGGGTGGATGGCGCCCTCGTCGAGCGACTTCTCCTCGTCGGGGACGACGAGTTCGGGATCGACCTCCATCCGGCTGCCCAGGCCGGTGCAGTCCGGGCAGGCGCCGAAGGGCGAGTTGAAGGAGAACGAGCGCGGCTCCAACTCCTCGAAGGAGACGTCGTCGTAGGGGCAGTAGAGGTGCTCGGAGTACATCCGCTCGCGCTCCGGGTCGTCGTCCGGGAGGTCGACGAAGTCGAGCACCACCATGCCGCCGGAGAGCTTGAGCGCGGTCTCCACCGAGTCGGTCAGCCGGCGCTTGGCGCTCTCCTTGACCGTGAGGCGGTCGATGACCACCTCGACGGTGTGCTTCTCCTGCTTCTTGAGCTTGGGCGGCTCGGTCAGCTGGACGGTCTGGCCGTCCACCCGGGCGCGCGCGTAGCCCTTGGACTGGAGGTCGGCGAAGAGGTCGACGAACTCGCCCTTGCGCTCGCGCACCACCGGGCTGAGCACCTGGAAACGGGTACCCTCGGCGAGCTCCAGCACCCGGTCGACGATCGCCTGCGGGGACTGCTTGGCGATCGGCCGGGAGCAGTGCGGGCAGTGCGGCTTGCCGATCCGGGCGAAGAGCAGCCGGAGGTAGTCGTAGACCTCGGTGATCGTCCCGACGGTGGAGCGCGGGTTGCGGTTGGTGGACTTCTGGTCGATCGAGACGGCCGGGGAGAGGCCCTCGATGAAGTCGACGTCGGGCTTGTCCATCTGGCCCAGGAACTGCCGGGCGTACGAGGACAGCGACTCGACGTAGCGGCGCTGGCCCTCGGCGAAGATGGTGTCGAAGGCCAGCGAGGACTTGCCGGACCCGGAGAGCCCCGTGAAGACGATCAGGGAATCCCGGGGCAGGTCCAGCGAGATGTTCTTGAGGTTGTGCTCGCGAGCACCGCGGACGATGAGGCGGTCGGCCACTGCTACTGGCGCCTTTCTCCGGGATCGGACACTGGTCCAACGCGTGGGGTGTGGGTTTTCTTCCAGTTTCGCCGACCAGCGTATAGCTCAGGCGTTCGATTATCGACCTTGTCCAGCCGGAACCACCCGAACGAGTGAGAACCGCCGGAGATGGCCCTTCTCCGGGCTCCGCACCACCCCGCGAAACCCGCTGCCGGCCCGTACCACCCGGCGATAGCCTGCGACTCGCGGCACACCGCCGCCCCGGGGTCCAACGAGCCCGCGCCGCCCGGGCAACGCCCACGCACCCACTGGAGGCCCGTCCAATGACCGACCCGCAGCCCACCCCCGCCGAGCAGGCCGCCGCCGCGCTGAGCGCCGTCGAGGAGAGCACCGGCCACCTGATGCACACGGTCGCCGAGCTGGACCCGGCGGCGCTGGCCGAGCCCTCCGGGCTGCCCGGCTGGACCCGCGGCCACGTGCTGGCCCACCTCGCCCGCAACGCCGACTCGCTGGTCAACCTGCTGGAGTCGGCCCGCACCGGCCGGGACATCCCGCAGTACGCGAGCGAGCAGGCCCGCGAGGACGGCATCCAGCAGGGCGCCGGCCGCCCGCTCCCCGAGCACCTCGCCGACCTGCGCGAGTCGGCCGGGCGGCTCGCCGAGGCCGCCGCCGCGCTGCCCGCCGAGGCCTGGGCCGCCACCCTCAGGCACCGGCACGGCTACACCTTCCCGGCCGCCGAGCTGCCCCTCAAGCGGCTCGGCGAGCTGGAGTACCACCACGTCGACCTGGCCGCCGGCTACACCCCCGCGCACTGGCCGACCGACTTCGCCGCCGCCGAGTTCGGCAAGCTCGCCACCATGTTCGCGAAGCTGGACGGCATCCCGGCCCTCGACCTGCTCGCCGAGGACACCGGCGAGCGCGCCCGGCTCGGCTCCGACACCCCCGAGCTGCGGGTCGAGGGCCCGGTCCGGGCGCTCACCGCCTGGCTCTCCGGCCGCTCGGACGGCGACGGCCTGCAGGTGCACCGCGACGGCGGCCCGCTGGCCGACCCGCGCTCCGCCCTGCCGACGCTTCCGCCGATGGGCTGACGGATCATGGAGGTGCCAGCCCATCGGGAGTCGGACAGCGAGGAGTGATCCCTTGAGCTACCACGGATCGGTCAAGGTCGGCGGGCCACCGGACGTGCGCGAACTCGCCCACCTGATCATCACCAAGGTCGCGGTCGGCCCGTTCGACAACAACGCCTACCTGCTGCGCTGCCGGGCCACCGACGAGCAGTTGCTGATCGACGCGGCGGCCGACGCGCCGGTCCTGCTGGAGACGGTCGGCCCGCAGCTGGCGACCGTGGTCACCACCCACCGGCACCACGACCACTGGGCCGCGCTGGCCGACGTGGTGGCCGCCACCGGCGCCCGGACGGCGGCCGGCCGGTACGACGCCGAGGGCATCGACGTGCCCACCGAGCTGCTGCTCTCCGACGGCGACCTGCTCCGGGTCGGCTCGGTCGACCTCACCGTGCGCCACCTGGTCGGCCACACCCCGGGCGCGATCGTGCTGGTCTACGACGACCCCGAGGGCCACCCGCACGTCTTCACCGGGGACTGCCTCTTCCCCGGCGGGGTGGGCAACACCTTCGGCAACCCGGAGAACTTCCGGACCCTCTACCGGGACGTCACCGAGAAGCTCTTCGACGTGCTCCCCGACGAGTCCTGGGTCTACCCGGGCCACGGCAAGGACACCACGCTGGGCGCCGAGCGCCCGCAGCTCCCCCAGTGGCGCGAGCGCGGCTGGTAGAGCACACCGGGGGGGGGGGGGGGGGGGCGCCCCCTGCCATAGCGGCCGACCATACCTACAAACCCCACATCCTGCGTCAGGAGCAAGAG
>NZ_JBVHLF010000001.1:26532-79991 GCF_055559155.1 Kitasatospora sp. NPDC024654 | reverse complement strand
CCAAGCGCAGAAAAAAACAAACCCTGTTGTGTCCCACACCCCACCACCCCCCCCACCCCCCCCCCCCCCCCGCGCACCCCCCCCCCCCTCCCCCCCCCCCCCCCCCCCGCCGGTGGTCAGGCCCCCACCCGCTCACCAGACTGCCGCCGCGAGGCGACCAGGCTGGTGACCGTGGTGACCGCCAGCACCAGCACGATGAAGCCGAGCGAGACCGGGATCCCGATCTCCGGCACGTGCACCCCGCTCTCGTGCAGCGCGTGCAGCACCAGCTTCACGCCGATGAAGCCGAGGATCGCAGAGAGCCCGTAGGAGAGGTGGACCAGCCTCTTCAGCAGCCCGCCGATCAGGAAGTACAGCTGCCGCAGCCCCATCAGGGCGAAGGCGTTGGCGGTGAAGACCACGTACGGCTGCTGGGTGAGCCCGAAGATCGCCGGGATCGAGTCCAGCGCGAACAGCAGGTCGGTGGTGCCGATCGCCAGCATCACGATCAGCATCGGCGTCATCAGCCGCCGACCGTTCTGGCTGATCAGCAACTTGGTGCCGTGGTAGCGGTCGGTGGAGGGGAAACGCCGCTCGATCGACCTGAGCAGCCGGTTCTCCTCGAACTCCTCGTCCTGGTGGTCCTCCCGGGCCTCCTTGATCAGCTTCCAGGCGGTCCACACCAGGAACGCGCCGAAGAGGTAGAAGACCCACGAGAAGGTGGTGACCAGGGCCGCGCCGCCGGCGATGAAGACCGCGCGGAGCACCAGCGCGATGATCACCCCGACCATCAGCACCCGCTGCTGGTAGATCCGCGGCACCGCGAACTTGCCCATGATCAGGATGAAGACGAAGAGGTTGTCGACGCTCAGCGACTTCTCGGTGACGTACCCGGCGAAGAACTCGCCGGCCGGCTGGGCACCGGAGTGCCACCAGAGGAAGCCGCCGAAGAGGAGTGCCAGCACCACCCAGACCGCGGTCCAGGTGCCGGCCTCCTTGAGCGAGACCTCGTGCGGCTTGCGGCCGCCGACGAAGAAGTCGGCGACGATCAGTGCGATCAGCACACCGATGGTGGTGACCCACATGGCAACGGAAACGTCCATGGAACTGCTCCTCCGGCGGTCGGCGGGAGATACGTCGGCTGCCGGAGGTCTCTTCCACCCGCACGGACCGTGCGGGCCAGTGGACCCGGGTGACCACTCGGGCGGGTCACCGTGATGACGGGAACACTGTGCGGGGAATACTCCCCTCCGTTCTTCGAACGGTAACAGAACGGACCAAGAAACGGTAAAGAAGGTAAAGAGTCCGTGGGCTGACCAGCTCAGAGGAAGGGCTCGATGGCGGGCAGCAGGTCCTGGAAGGTCCGGGCCCGGGCCGGGGCACCGATCGCCTGCATGCCCCAGCCACCCGCCGGGTCGCGGTACACCTTGGCCATGATCTGGCCGGTGTGCGCGCCGCCGCCGGCCAGCTCGTAACGGGCCAGCTCCAGCCCGCTGGTCTCGTCCACCAGCCGGCAGTGCGCGTCCAGCACTTCGGAGAAGGTCTGCCCGGTGTACGAGCTGACGGTGAAGACGACCTGGGTGATCTGCGCCGGGATCCGGGTCAGGTCCACCACGATCGACTCGTCGTCACCGCCCGCGCCCGCGCCCCCGACCAGGTTGTCCCCGGTGTGCCGGACCGAGCCGTCCCGGCTCACCAGCTGCTGGAAGAAGACCACGTCGGACGGCGTGCGCTCGGCGTACAGCAGCGCCGAGGCGTCCAGGTCGATCTGCCGGGTACGGCTGCCGAACAGCCCGCGTTTGGGAGCCGCCCGCCAGCCGAGGCCCATCCGGACCAGACTCAACGTCTCCCCCGAGGCCTTGCGCAGGCTGACCTGCTGGCCCTTGGCCAGATTCACCGACACGGTGCTTCCCCTCTGTTCGTCCCGCACACACACGACGCGCACGGACCACGGTTCGGTTCACCCCGGTGCCGTCCCCCGGCTGAGGCCCCCTGTACTTGCCGGCGCGCCGGCCATCCCGGCGTCCCCGCAGGCCAACCCTAGGGCCTGCGGGGACGGCCCGACCAGGGGAGCCCCGTCTCACCGCCCCGGAGTCAGGCGATTCCGGCCTCGCGCATCTGCCGCAGCTCCTTCTTCAACTCCCCAACCTCGTCACGCAACCTGGCGGCCACCTCGAACTGAAGCTCCGCCGCGGCGGCGTGCATCCGCTCGGTCAACTGCTGGATCAGGTCGGCGAGTTCGGCGGCCGGACGGCTCTTGGCCGGCTTCCGGTCGGCGCCCAGGGCCGGCACCGCCACCTTGCCCCTGGTCTTGCCGGTGTCCCGGTAGCCGGTGGCCAGCAGCTCCTCGGTGTCGATCTCCTCCCGGGCCAGGGTGTCCAGGATGTCGCCGATCTTCTTGCGCAGCGGCTGCGGATCGATGCCGTGCCGCTCGTTGTAGGCCTGCTGGACGGCCCGGCGGCGGTTGGTCTCCTCGATCGCCTTCTCCATCGCGGGCGTGATCCGGTCGGCGTACATGTGCACCTGGCCGGAGACGTTGCGGGCGGCGCGGCCGATGGTCTGGATCAGCGAGGTACCCGAGCGCAGGAAGCCCTCCTTGTCGGCGTCCAGGATCGCCACCAGCGAGACCTCCGGCAGGTCCAGGCCCTCGCGCAGCAGGTTGATGCCGACCAGCACGTCGTACTTGCCGGCCCGCAGCTCGCGCAGCAGCTCGACCCGGCGCAGCGTGTCGATGTCGCTGTGCAGGTAGCGGACCCGGATGTCCAGGCCGAGCAGGTAGTCGGTGAGGTCCTCGGCCATCTTCTTGGTGAGCGTGGTGACCAGCACCCGCTCGTCCCGCTCGACCCGCTGGCGCACCTCGTGCACCAGGTCGTCGATCTGACCCTCGGTCGGCTTGACGATCACCTCCGGGTCGATCAGGCCGGTCGGGCGGATGATCTGCTCGACCTGGCCGTCGCCGCGGGAGAGTTCGTACGGGCCGGGGGTGGCCGAGAGGTAGACCGTCTGCCCGACCCGCCCCAGGAACTCCTCCCACTTCAGCGGGCGGTTGTCCATCGCCGAGGGCAGCCGGAAGCCGTGCTCGACCAGGGTGCGCTTGCGCGAGGCGTCACCCTCGTACATCGCGCCGATCTGCGGGACCGTCACGTGGGACTCGTCGATGACCAGGAGGAAGTCCTCCGGGAAGTAGTCGAGCAGGGTGTTCGGCGCGGTGCCGGGTTCGCGGCCGTCGAAGTGCATCGAGTAGTTCTCGACGCCGGAGCAGCTGCCGATCTGCCGGAGCATCTCGATGTCGTAGGTGGTGCGCATCCGCAGCCGCTGGGCCTCCAGCAGCTTGCCCTGCTTCTCCAGGACGGCCAGCCGCTCGCCCAGCTCCCGCTCGATCCCGTTGACCGCGCGCTCCATCCGCTCCGGACCGGCGACGTAGTGCGAGGCGGGGAAGACGTAGACCGAGTCGTCCTGGCTGATGATCTCACCGGTGAGCGGGTGCAGGGTGTAGAGCGCCTCGATCTCGTCGCCGAACATCTCGATCCGGACGGCCAGCTCCTCGTAGACCGGGAAGATCTCCACGGTGTCGCCGCGGACCCGGAAGGTGCCGCGGGTGAAGGCCACGTCGTTGCGGGTGTACTGGATGTCGACGAAGCGGCGCAGCAGCTGGTCCCGGTCGATCTCCTCGCCGACCTTGAGCGGGACCATCCGGTCCACGTACTCCTGCGGGGTGCCCAGGCCGTAGATGCAGGAGACCGAGGCGACCACGATCACGTCCCGCCGGGTGAGCAGCGAGTTGGTGGCCGAGTGGCGCAGCCGCTCGACCTCCTCGTTGATCGAGGAGTCCTTCTCGATGTAGGTGTCCGTCTGCGGGACGTAGGCCTCGGGCTGGTAGTAGTCGTAGTACGAGACGAAGTACTCGACCGCGTTGTTGGGGAGCAGCTCGCGGAACTCGTTGGCCAGCTGGGCGGCCAGGGTCTTGTTCGGCGCCATCACCAGGGTGGGCCGCTGGAGCTTCTCGATCATCCAGGCGGTGGTCGCCGACTTGCCGGTGCCGGTGGCGCCGAGCAGGACGACGTCCTTCTCGCCCGCGCGGATCCGGCGCTCCAGCTCGGCGATGGCCGCCGGCTGGTCGCCGTTCGGCTGGTAGGGGCTGACGACCTCGAAGGGCGCCACGGTCCGCTCAATGCTCGTGATGGGTCGCACGTGTCCACCGTACGACCCGCCGCCGACAATCCGCGGGCGCTTCTCGCCGGCCCCGGTCGGGCCCTACCGGGGAGCCGAGTCCCGGGCCAGCGCGACCAGCCGGGAGACCGCCCGCAGGTACTTCTTGCGGTAGCCGCCGCGCAGCATCTCCTCCGAGAACACCTGGTCGAACGGGATCCCGGAGGCGGTGATCGGCAGCTCGCGGTCGTACATCCGGTCGGCCAGCACCACCAGGCGCAGCGCGGTGGACTGGTCCTCCACCGGGCGCACCCCGCGCAGGAAGACCGCCTGCACGTCGTCCAGCAGCGCGCCGTACCGGCTGGGGTGGACCGCCGAGAGGTGGCCCAGCAGGTCGTCGAACGAGTCCAGCGAGGCACCCGGGGTGCCGGCGGCGCCGGCCTCCACCGCCTCGTCGGAGTAGGGCGGCGGGGCGGCGGGCAGGCCGCGGTGGCGGTAGTCCTGGCCGTCGATGCGCAGCGGGCGGAAGTGCGCCGAGAGCCCCTGGATCTCGCGCAGGAAGTCGGCGGCCGCGAACCGGCCCTCGCCGAGCTTCTCCGGCAGGGTGTTGGAGGTGGCGGCCAGCTTGACCCCGGCCTCGACCAGCCGGCCGAGCAGGGTGGAGACCAGCACGGTGTCGCCCGGGTCGTCCAGCTCGAACTCGTCGATGCAGAGCAGCTTGTGCCCGGACAGCGTCTGCACGGCCTGCTGGAAGCCCAGCGCGCCGACCAGGTTGGTCAGCTCGACGAAGGTGCCGAAGGCCTTCGGCCCGGGCGCCGCGTGCCAGAGCGAGGCCAGCAGGTGGGTCTTGCCGACGCCGTAGCCGCCGTCCAGGTAGATCCCGGCCGGGCCGGCCGGCGTCGGGGCGGACCGGCGGAACCAGCCCCGCTTGGGTGCCTCGGCGGCGTTCAGGCCGGCCGCGAACTCCTCCAGCACCCGGACCGCCTCGTACTGGCTCGGCTGCGCGCTGTCCGGGATGTAGGTGCCGAAGCCGACCCCCGCGAAGCGCGGTGGCGGGACCATCTCGGCGACCAGCCGCTCGGCCGGTACCACCGGACGACGGGCGGTGAGCGCCACCGGGGTGGCCGTGGCTATGGCATCGGGGTGGGAGGCTGCGGGCACGGTAGTAAAGGGTACGCGCCGTGGCAGACTCGCCCGCATGCGCCAGCTGATCTCTCCGTCACACTCCGCCGGCTCCGATCCCGCCTCGCTCGCGGCGCTCGCCGAGACCTACGCCTACCCCGCGCAGGTGAACTCGGGCCGCGCCTGGTTGCGGGCCAACATGGTGGCCGGGCTGGACGGCGCGGCACGGCTGGCCGGGCTCTCCGAGGGGCTCTCCGGCGCGGCCGACAAGCGGATCTTCGGGGTGCTGCGGGCGCTCAGCGACGTGGTGCTGGTCGGGGCCGAGACGGTCCGTGCCGAGGGCTACCGGCCGGCCCGGGCCCGCGCCGAGTTCGCCGCGGCCCGGCGGGCCGCCGGCCAGGCGCCCGCGCCGGCGATCGCGGTGGTCAGCCGCAGTCTGCGGCTCGACCTGGACGCGCCGCTGTTCACCTCCCCCGTGGTGCGGACGGTGGTGATCACCACCGAGGACGCCCCCGCCGAGGCCCGGGCGGCGGTGGCCGAGCTGGCCGACGTGATCGCGGTGGGCCGCGGCTCGGTGGACCTGCCCGCCGCGGTCGCCGCGTTGACCGCGCGCGGCTGGACCCGGCAGCTGACCGAGGGCGGCCCGCGGCTGCTCGGCTCGCTGGCCGACGAGGGCCTGCTGGACGAGCTCTGCCTGTCGCTCGCGCCACTGCTCACCGGCGGTGACGCGCCCCGGATCGTGACCGGCCCGGAACCGGCCCGGGCACAGCGGATGCGGCTGGTCTCGCTGATCGAGGAGAAAGGTTTCCTCTTCACCCGCTACTGCCGCGCCGAGGAGTAGCCGGCGGCGGGCGTCAGCGGCGGCCGCCGGCTCACTCCCCGGTGGCCCGTGTGCTCTGTGCGCCGCGTGAGGAAAGCTTCCTCCGGGCACTATGGGAGGGGACACCGGACCCCGGGGGCCTGCGACACGGAAGGGACTCTTGTGTTCAAGACCGTACTGATGATCGAAAAGGCGCTCTCCGAGGCGGATGTGGAGCTGGTGACCACTCTCCACGGCGACGAGAAGGTCTCCTTCGTCGTCCTGATGCAGCCCCGCGGCAAGCAGGACGAGCTGCTCCGCGCCCTCGACGACGTGGCCCTCGGGCACCTCGACAAGGCGGTGCACGAACGCGAGGAGCCCGGTCCGACCGTCGCCGGCGAGTCACTCGAACACAGCCTGCGCCACCTGCGGGAGGCCGGTGCCGAGGCGGTCGGCAGAGTGGTCGAGGACCACCCCCTGGACAGCCTGCGCGCGGTGGTCGAGGAGACCGGCGCGGACGAGGTGCTGGTGCTCACCGCGCCGCACTTCGTGGAGGAGTTCTTCCACCGCGACTGGGCCTCGCAGGCCCGGCACAAGGTCGGCGTCCCGGTGCTCAAACTGTTCGCCAGCGAGGCCTGAGACCGCCACCGGGCGGCGCGGGGCCCCCTCCCGCGTGGTGCAGAATCGTCCTTGCGGCCGGCCGGTCCGAACCGCCCGCGAGGACGATTCCCACATTCACTACGGAGAGCTCCCTTGAACGACTCCGCCCACGACCTGCACGCCCCGCACTTCGTCGGCATCGGCGGGGCCGGCATGTCCGGCCTCGCGAAGATCCTGGCGGTGCGCGGGGCCCGGGTGTCCGGGAGCGACTCCAAGGAGTCCGAGACCGTACTGGCGCTGCGCGGGCTGGGCGCGACCGTCCAGGTCGGCCACGCCGCGTCGAACGTGCCGGACGGCACCAGCAGCCTGGTGGTCTCCAGCGCCATCCGCGAGGACAACCCGGAGCTCGCCGCCGCCCGCGAGCGCGGCATCCCGGTGGTGCACCGCTCGGACGCCCTGGCGGCGCTGATGGGCGGCCGACGCGCGCTCGCGGTGGCCGGCACCCACGGCAAGACCACCACCACCAGCATGCTCGCGGTCAGCCTGGCCGCGCTCGGCCTGGACCCGTCCTACGCGATCGGCGGCGACCTCGACGCCCCCGGCAGCAACGCGCACCACGGCACCGGCGAGATCTTCGTGGCGGAGGCGGACGAGAGCGACCGCAGCTTCCACAAGTACGCCCCCGAGGTGGCGATCATCCTCAACGTGGAGCTCGACCACCACGCCAACTACGCGTCGATGGAGGAGATCTACCAGTCGTTCGAGACCTTCGTCGGCCGGATCCAGCCCGGCGGCACCCTGGTGGTCTCCGCCGACCACCCCGGCGCCCGCGAGCTGACCGCCCGGGTGGCCGGCCGGGACGGCCTGCGGGTGGTCACCGTCGGCGCGGCCGAGGACGCCACCGTGCGGGTCCGCTCGGTCGTCGCGCACGGCATGACCAGCGAGGTCACCGTCGAACTGGACGGCGCCGAGCTGATCTTCACGGTCTCGGTGCCCGGACGGCACTACGCGCACAACGCGGTGGCGGCGCTGGCCGCCGGCGTCGCGCTGGGCGTGCCGGCGGAGGAGCTGGCCAAGGCGCTCGGCGGCTACACCGGCGTGCGGCGCCGGCTCCAGCTCAAGGGCGAGGCGGCCGGCGTCCAGGTGATCGACTCCTACGCGCACCACCCCACCGAGATGACCGCCGACCTGGAGGCGATCCGCGAGGCTGCCGGGCCCGGCCGGGTGCTGGTGGTCTTCCAGCCGCACCTGTTCAGCCGGACCCAGCAGCTCGCCGAGGAGATGGGCCAGGCGCTGGCGCTGGCCGACGCCTCGGTGGTGCTCGACATCTACCCGGCCCGCGAGGACCCGATCCCCGGCGTCACCAGCGAGCTGATCATCGAGGCGGCCCGCCGGGCCGGCGCCGAGGTGACCGCCGAGCACGACTTCGCCACCGCCCCCGCGCTGCTGGCCGACCTGGCCCGGCCCGGTGACCTGCTGCTCACCATGGGTGCCGGGGACGTGACCAACCTCGGCCCGGAAATCCTGGAGCGGCTCGCCGGCGTTGCGGTCCGGTGAGGGCCAGGGCGGCCCGGAGGAGGGCGAGATGAGCTACGAGATCGAGAAGACCGAGGGCGAGTGGCGGGCTGAGCTGAGCCCCGAGGAGTACCACGTGCTCCGCGAGGCCGGCACCGAGCGGCCGTTCGTCGGCGAGTACACCGACACCAAGACCGTCGGCGTCTACAGCTGCCGGGCCTGCGGCAACGAACTGTTCAGCTCCGATGCCAAGTTCGACAGCCACTGCGGTTGGCCGTCGTACTACACGCCGCTGGCCGAGGACCGGGTCGAGTACCTGGAGGACGACACGCTCGGCACGCGCCGGGTCGAGGTGCGCTGCGCCCGCTGCGGCGGCCACCTCGGGCACGTCTTCGAGGGCGAGGGCTACCCGACCCCGACCGACCAGCGCTACTGCATCAACAGCATCTCGCTCACCCTGCGGCCGGCCGACTGACCGGTCGCGGCACGGTTCGGGTCGCGGTCACGATTCGGTATCGCGCACCCGGATTGCGTTCCGCGCGCCGAGCCGGGCGGTCTACAACAAGCCCTATGTGGCTCGTCTTCCTGGTCCCGGCCTGCGTGGTGGCCGTCCTCTCCTGCCTGCGTCTGGTCCGCGCCGCCGCTGCCGCGGACGCGCTGAGCGGGCTGGAGGTCGAGCCGCCCGCCGAGGCGGTCGGGATCGGGCTGTACGAGACGGCGTACCTGGCCGGCGGACCGGAGCGGGTGGTCGACCTGGCGCTGGTGCTGATGTCCGGGCGCGGCCGGCTGCACCTGGCGCACACCGGCTGGACCACCGTGGTCGACCCGCAGGGCCGCAGCCGGCTGGAGCGGGCGCTGATCGCCACGATCGGCCCGGAGGGGCAGCGCCGGACGGCCGAGCTGCGCGCGGAGCTGGCCGGTCACCCGACCGTGGTCGACATCGGCGCCCGGCTGGCGATGGCCGGGCTGGCCACCCCGGCGCCGGTCCGGGAGAGCACCGTGCTGGCGGTCCGGCAGGTCCGGCAGGCGCTGCTGCTCTCGGTGGTGATGGTGGTCGCGGCGATGAGCCTGGCCGGGCCGGACCAGGCCGACCTGGCCAGCGCGCTGGCCTGGTTCTCGCTGCCGCTGATCCTCACCACCGGGACGCTGCTGATGGCCCGCGTGGACGTGCACCCCTACACCCGGTGGGCCTCGCCGGCCGGTCAGGAGGTGCTCGGCTCGGTCCGGCTGCCGCGCCCGGGCGACGGGCCGGACGAGTCGGCGCGGGCCGAGAAGCGGCTGCTCACCGCGGTGGCGATGGGCGGTCCTGACGCCGTGCCGGACCCCCGGCTGCGGGCCGCGCTGCGCCCGCTGCGCCGCGGTCCCGCCGACCTGTAGAAGCCGGCGGGACCGTGCTCGCCCTCGGTCAGACCAGACCGTTCAGCAGCTCGGCGACCGGCTTGCGGCGACCGGTGAAGAACGGCACCTCCTCGCGGACGTGCAGCCGGGCCCGGGACGGGCGCAGGTCGCGCATCAGGTCCACGATCCGGTGCAGCTCGTCCGCCTCGAAGGCGAGCAGCCACTCGTAGTCGCCCAGCGCGAACGAGGCGACCGTGTTGGCCCGCACGTCCGGGTAGCCGCGGGCCATCTGCCCGTGCTCGGCGAGCATCGCCCGGCGCTCCTCGTCGGGCAGCAGGTACCACTCGTAGGAGCGCACGAACGGGTAGACGCAGACGTACTCGCGGGCCCGCTCGTCGGCCAGGAAGGCCGGGATGTGCGACTTGTTGAACTCGGCCGGGCGGTGCAGCGCCATGTTCGACCAGACCGGCTCCAGGTGACGGCCAAGGCCGGTGCGGCGGAACCGGTTGTAGGCCTCCTGCAGGTCGTCGGAGTCGGCGGCGTGCCACCAGACCATCAGGTCGGCGTCGGCGCGCAACGCGGAGACGTCGTAGGTGCCGCGGACCGTGACGTCCTTGGCGGCCAGCTGCTCGAAGAGCGCGTCGACCTCGGCGGCGAGCGCGGTGCGGTCCTCGGGCAGCGCGTCCTTCAGCCGGAAGACCGACCACATGGTGTAGCGGATGACCTGGTTGAGGTCGCGGGCCTTCTTCTTCGGCGTCTGCTCGGTGCTCTCAGTCATGCCCTCATTGTCCCTTCGGTGCGGTCTGCCCCGTTCGGCGGGGTCAGCAGGTCCTCGACGGCGCGGCGGGCGCTCGCGACGCAGGCCGGGATGCCCACGCCGTCGTAGGCGGCCCCGGCCAGCGCCAGGCCACCCAGCCCGGCCGCCGCCGCGCGGATCCGGGCCACCCGGGCCAGGTGGCCCACGGGGTACTGCGGCAGCCCGGTCGGCCAGCGGGTCACCGCGGTGTCGTACGGCTGAGCGGTCAGGCCGACCGCCTCGCGCAGGTCGGCCAGCGAACGGGCCACCAGTTCCTGGTCCGACAGCCGCAGCGCGGCCTCCTCGCGGTGCCGGCCGAGCGAGGTGCGCAGCAGGAACGCGTCCGGGGCCGAACGCGCCAGCCAGCCCCACTTGTTGGAGGAGAAGGTGGAGGCCTTGATGGACCGGCCGTCCACCGGCGGCACCAGGAAGCCGCTGCCGGTCAGTGGCTCGGCCAGCTCGGCGCGCCGGAAGGCCAGGGTGACCAACGCGGTGCCGGCGTACTCGATCCCGGCCAGCTCGGCCGCGGCGCCCGGGGCGGTCGTGGCGAGCAGCCGGGCCGCGGCGGGGGCGGGGACGGCGAGCAGCACCGCGTCCGGGGTCAGCGTCCGCTCCGGGGTGCGGACCAGCCAGCCCCCGGGGGTGCGGCGCAGTTCCTCGACCGGCTCACCGGTGGACAGCTCGGCGCCGGCCTCCCGGCAGGCCCCGGCGACCGCGAGCGGCAGCGTGCCGATGCCGCCGCGCAGGCCCTGGAAGACCGGGGCCGGGCTGGGCGTGCGGGGCAGCAGCCGGTCCACCCCGGCCACCAGCGAGCCGCCGCCCTGCGCGATCGGCAGCAGCTGCGGGACGGCGGCGCGCAGTGAGATCTCCTCGGCGCGGCCCGCGTAGACGCCGCCGAGCAGCGGCTCGACCAGCCGCTCCAGCACCTCGTGGCCGAGCCGGTCGGCGACCAGCCGGCCGATCGCGATGTCCTCGCCGACCTCGACCGGTTGCTCGGCGGCGGTCCGCCGCAGCCCCTCGGCGCTGAGCACCCCGGACTCCGCCAGCAGCGCCAGGTCGCCGGGGACGCCCATCAACTGACGGCCGGGCAGCGGGCGCAGCCCGTCCCGGGTCCACACCGAGGCCTTGGCGGTGGCGGGCGGTTCCAGGACGTCGGCCAGGCCGACGTTCCGCGCGAGCTCGACGGCCTCCGGGCGGCGGGCCAGCATCGACTCGGCCCCGAGGTCCACCTGGACCCCGCCCACCTCGCCCACCCGCAGCTTCCCGCCGAGCCGCTCCCCCGCCTCCAGCAGCGTCACTGCGGCCCGGGCCGGCCCGCCGGCCGCCCCACTGAGGAAGGCGGCCGCGGCGAGCCCGGCGATGCCGCCACCGATCACGACTACGTGCGGGAGAGGTTCTGACATGCCTCGCAGTCTCGCAGAACTCACAACCACGACCGGCCCGGGGCCGGGCTCAGCGGGCGGTGGCCTCGTGGACGAAGGCGACCAGGCGGGTCAGCGCGTCCGGGTCCATGCTGGGCAGCACGCCGTGGCCGAGGTTGAAGATGTGCCCGCTGTCGCCGATCGCGGAGGCCGCGTGCAGCACCTCGCGGGCCTTGGTCTCCACCACGTGGGTCGGCGCGAAGAGCACCGCCGGGTCGAGGTTGCCCTGCAGCGCCTTCTCCGGGCCGACCCGGAGGGCGGCCTCGTTCAGCGGCACCCGCCAGTCGACTCCGACCACGTCGGCGCCGGCCCGGCTCATCAGCCCGAGCAGCTCGCCGGTGCCAACCCCGAAGTGGATCCGCGGCACGCCGTACTCGGCGACCGCCGAGAAGACCTTGGCGCTGGCCGGCATGACCGAGCGCCGGTAGTCGTCCGGCGCCAGCGAGCCGACCCAGGAGTCGAAGAGCTGGACGGCCGAGACGCCCGCCTCGATCTGCACCTTGAGGAACCCGGCGGTGATGTCCGCGAGCCGGTCCACCAGCTCGGCCCAGAGCTCGGGCTCACCGTACATCATGGCCTTGGTCCGCTCGTGGTTCTTCGACGGACCGCCCTCGACCAGGTAGCTGGCCAGCGTGTACGGCGCGCCGGCGAAGCCGATCAGCGGGGTCTCGCCCAGCTCGTCGACCAGCAGCCCGACCGCCTCGGTGATGTACGGGACGTCGTCGGGCTCGAGCGCGCGCAGCCGCCGCAGGTCGGCCTTGGTACGGATCGGGTCGGCGATCACCGGGCCGATGCCCGGCTTGATGTCGACGTCGATCCCGACCGCCTTGAGCGGCACCACGATGTCGCTGAAGAAGATCGCGGCGTCCACCTTGTGCCGGCGGACCGGCTGCAGGGTGATCTCCTTGACCAGCTCCGGCCGCATGCACGAGTCGAGCATCGGAATGCCCTCGCGGACCTTCAGGTACTCGGGCAGCGAACGGCCCGCCTGCCGCATGAACCACACCGGGGTGTGCGGAACCGGCTCGCGCCGGCAGGCGCGCAGGAACGCGGAGTCGTACGCGGCGCCGCGCCGCGGGGAGGTCTGGGCAGCGGGCTGGCGGCCGGACGGGGCTGCGGAAGTGTCACTCACGGGGCCATCCTGCCACGCGTTTCCGGGCCGTCCGGCGCGGGTCACTCGTGCGATTCTCCAAGAGGGCTCTGCGTGCCGATCCCCCGCGAGATGGGGGACAGGGCCT
Organism: Kitasatospora sp. NPDC024654; assembly: GCF_055559155.1. Classification (NCBI taxonomy): domain Bacteria; kingdom Bacillati; phylum Actinomycetota; class Actinomycetes; order Kitasatosporales; family Streptomycetaceae; genus Kitasatospora; species Kitasatospora sp. NPDC024654. Next base: position 67,034 of record NZ_JBVHLF010000001.1, on the reverse strand, counting down.
AGTCTTCAGCTCATGGCAGCGGTCGGCGGGAACCCCGCAGAGAATGGCGGAACGGGCAAGGAGTCGGCGCCGATCGAGTTCCGCAGTGCGGTGGAGATCTTGACGGGCGTGCGGCTGCGGCCGGAGGTGGAGCTCTCGCCCGCCCCGGCGCCGCGCCGGCTCGCCCCGTACAGCTGGGCGGTGACCGCCTCGGTCGAGCTGGAGGGCGAGGAGCTGGCGGACGGCCGACTGGTGCTGCTGCACGACCCGGCCGGCCAGGAGTCCTGGCACGGCACCTTCCGCCTGGTCAGCATGGTCCGCGCCGAGCTGGAGCCGGAGATCGCCGGTGACCCGATGCTCTCCGAGGTCGGCTGGGCCTGGCTGATGGACGCGCTGCAGTCGCACGGCGCGATCGCCTCCGAGCCGAGCGGCACGGTGACCCGCTGCGCCTCGCAGTACTTCGGCGGCCTGGCCGACCGGGCCTCGACCACCGAGATCGAGGTCCGGGCCTCCTGGACCCCGACCGACGGCCGGTTCGAGCGGCACCTGACCGGCTGGGCCGACCTGCTCTGCGTCTGCGCCGGGCTGCCGCCGTCCACCCCCGCACCGCTGCCGCCGCCCGACGCGCCGTCACTCGGCGGAGTGGTCCCGATGCCGGCCCGACGGCGGCCGCGCTCACACTGACGGCTGACCCGGGCCGCGCCGCACCGGACCGGGCGCGACCGGGTGCGACCAGGCCGGACGGCCGGTCAGGGCACCACTGGTCGTCAACTCCCCGTCCACAGAAGACCGTTTTGCATCTCTCCTGACCGATTTCTGATGCCTTGTGGGCATGTCGCGTCAATCATCTGCACGATTTGTCCGTATTGTGGCTCACTAGATCGTGATCTTTCGCTAAAGCCGGGCGCGGATGCTGCCGAAGCAGTCTGTGACCCTTTCCATCCGCGGAACACTCCGACTCCTTCCCCCATCGGGGTTCCGTCCGCCACTCCCCACAGGAGGCCTGGTGTCGGTCCTTCTTGAGCACCCCGCAAACGTGGTCGCCTACCGTCCGACCAAGCCCACCGCGATGGTGGTGATCGCGGACCCGCGGGTCCGCAACACCGTCACCCGGCATCTGTGGGCGCTCGGCGTGCGCGACGTCATCGAAGTCTCGTCCATCGCCGAGGCCCGCCCCCGGGTGTCCACGCCCCGGGACATCTGCGTCGCCGACGTCCACCTCCCCGACGGCTCCGGGCTCACCATCCTGGCCGAGACCCGGGCGGCCGGTTGGCCGAACGGTCTGGCGCTGTCCGCCGCCGACGACATCGGCGCGGTCCGCAGCGCGCTGGCCGGCGGGGTCAAGGGTTACGTGGTGACCGGGACCCGGACCAACGTGGCGATGCCGGGCCGGCCCGGGCTGCCGCTCGGTGCCGCCGGGCTGGCCGGCCGGATGCGCCGTCCGGGCCTGCCCGGCGCCCCCGGCCACCCGGGTGCGCCCGGTGCGGCGGGCGTCCCCGGGGCGCCCGGCAGCCAGCCGGCCGCCTACCGCGAGCTGTCCGGACGCGAGGTCGAGGTGCTGCGGCTGGTCGCCGAGGGTCAGTCCAACAAGGCCATCGGGGTCGCGATGGGGCTGTCCGCGCTCACCGTGAAGAGCCACCTGGCCCGGATCGCACGCAAGCTCGGGACCGGCGACCGCGCCGGAATGGTGGCCGTCGCGCTGCGCACCGGCATCATCCACTGAAGGGCCGCGGCGGCGGTCCGGAGGAACGTTTCCTCCGGACCGCCGTTGGCATTCGAGCTGGTCCGCGCCCGACGAGCAGGTACCCGCCGGGAAGGCTCGTCGTACCCTTGGTGGGTGACCGAAGCCGCAGAAGCCATCGCCCTAGAGTCAGCAGAGACAGCACCGGTCCCGCTCGTCGAGCCGCGGGAGGGACTACCTCCGGTGGTGGCGGACGAAGCGGCGCTGGCCGCCGTGGTCGCCGCCTTCGCGGCGGGCCACGGACCGGTCGCGGTCGACGCCGAACGGGCCTCCGGCTACCGCTACGGGCAGCGCGCCTATCTGATCCAGCTGCGGCGGGCCGGTGCCGGCACCGCGCTGATCGACCCGATCGCCTGCCCCGACCTGAGCGAACTGGGTGACGCCCTGGCGGAGGCCGAATGGGTGGTCCATGCCGCCACCCAGGACCTGCCCTGTCTGGCCGAGGTCGGGATGCGCCCGAACCGGCTCTTCGACACCGAGCTGGCCGGCCGGATCGCCGGCTTCGCCCGGGTCGGCCTCGGACCGATGACCGAGAGCGTGCTCGGCTACACGCTGGCCAAGGAGCACTCCGCGGTGGACTGGTCCACCCGCCCCCTGCCCGAGCCGTGGCTGCGCTACGCCGCTCTGGACGTCGAGGTGCTGGTCGAGCTGCGGGACGCACTCGAACGGGAGCTGGACGGCCAGGGCAAGCTCGACTGGGCGCTGGAGGAGTTCGCCGCGATCGCCGCCGCACCGCGCCCGGCGCCCCGGGTGGACCCGTGGCGGCGCACCTCCGGGATGCACAAGGTGCGCCGGCGCCGGCAACTGGCCGCCGTGCGCGAGCTCTGGCAGAGCCGGGACCGGATCGCCCAGGAGCGGGACGTCTCACCGGGCCGGGTGCTCTCGGACGCCGCCATCGTCAACGCCGCGCTCGCGATGCCGCAGAACATCGCCGCGCTGCAGGCCGTGCAGGGCTTCGGCCCGCGGGTGCACCGCCGCCAGCTGGAGCAGTGGCTGGCCGCGCTGGACCGCGCCCGGGCCGTACCGGAGGCGCAGCTGCCGGCCGCCACCGCACCGCACGAGGGCCCGCCGCCGCCGCGCGCCTGGGCCGAGAAGGACCCGGTGGCCGCGGCCCGGCTGGCCGGGGCGCGGGCCGCGGTGGCGGAGCTGGCCGAGCGGCACCGGCTGCCGGCCGAGAACCTGATCACCCCGGAGCTGGTCCGCCGGGTCGCCTGGGCGCCGCCGGGCGAGCCCACCGTGCCGGCGGTGGCCGGGGCGTTCCGCGCGCTGGGCGCGCGTCGCTGGCAGGTCGAACTGGTGGCCGCCGCGGTGGCGGCGGCCTTCGCGACGGCCACCGAGGCGGCCGGCTGAGCGGCCTCCCGTCCCGGGGTCCGCGCAGGCCGAACGTGGCGGGGGACACACCGGTTGAGTGGGGCCCCGGCCCTGGGCAAGTTGGTTACCGACCAGTAGCATGGCGGTGAAGCAGCGCTGCTCACCCGCCTTTTCCCGGCGGGATCCGGTCGCGGCCTGCACACCGTTCTGTTGGTCCCTGGGAGGAGAGCCCCCGTGCCTCGTACCGCGAGGGACGTCGTCTTCGTCGATGGCGTCCGCACCCCGTTCGGCAAGGCCGGCCCTAAGGGCATCTACCACGAGACCCGCGCCGACGACCTGGTCGTCAAGTGCATCCGGGAGCTCGTGCGCCGCAACCCGAACCTGCCCGTCGAGCGCATCGACGAGGTGGCCGTCGCCGCCACCACGCAGATCGGCGACCAGGGTCTGACCATCGGCCGTACCGCCGCGCTGCTCTCCGGTCTGCCGAAGTCCGTCCCGGGCTTCTCGATCGACCGGATGTGCGCCGGCGCGATGACCGCCGTCACCACCACCGCCGGCGGCATCGCCTTCGGCGCCTACGACGTCGTGGTGGCCGGTGGCGTCGAGCACATGGGCCGCCACCCGATGGGCGAGGGCGTCGACCCGAACCCGCGCTTCGTCTCCGAGAAGCTGGTCGACGAGTCCGCCCTGTTCATGGGCATGACCGCGGAGAACCTGCACGACCGGTTCCCGCACCTGACCAAGGAGCGCTGCGACGCCTACGCCGTGCGCTCCCAGGAGAAGGCCGCCAAGGCCTACGCCAACGGCGACATCCAGCCCAACCTGGTGCCGATCGCGATCCGCAACACCAACCCCGAGGTCGGCGAGACGGGCTGGGGCCTGGCGACCACGGACGAGCCGATGCGCCCGGGCACCACGCTGGAGAGCCTGGCCGGCCTGAAGACCCCGTTCCGCCCGCACGGCAACATCACCGCGGGCAACTCGGCCGGTCTGAACGACGGCGCCACCGCCTCCCTGCTGGCCGCCGAGGAGGTGGCCGAGGAGCTCGGGCTCCCGGTCCGGATGCGCCTGGTCTCCTACGCCTTCGCCGGCGTCGAGCCCGAGGTGATGGGCATCGGCCCGGTCCCGGCGACCGAGAAGGCGCTGGCCCAGGCCGGTCTGACCATCGAGGACATCGGCGCCTTCGAGATCAACGAGGCGTTCGCCGTCCAGGTGCTGGCCTTCCTGGACCACTACGGCATCGCGGACGACGACGAGCGGGTCAACCCGTACGGCGGTGCGATCGCCTTCGGTCACCCGCTGGCCTCCTCCGGTGTGCGTCTGATGACGCAGCTGGCCCGCCGCTTCGAGCAGCGCCCGGACATCCGGTACGGCCTCACCACCATGTGCGTCGGCTTCGGCATGGGCGGCACGGTCATCTGGGAGAACCCCCACTTCGAGGGTGGTAAGTGAGCATGAGCACCACTGAGCTGCTGAAGCGCGCCGCCGAGCTGTTCCCCGGCGAGGTCGTCACCACCGCGCACGTCCGCCACCTCGACCTGCCGCTGCAGGCCGGTCGGCTGGCGCTGATCACCCTGGACAACGGCTTCGACCACACCAAGCCGACCACCTTCGGCCCGGGCTCGCTGGCCAAGCTGTCCGAGGCGCTGGACCAGGTCGAGGCGGAGGCCGCGGCCGGCGAGATCGTCGCCGTCGCGATCACCGGCAAGCCGTTCATCTTCGCGGTCGGCGCCGACCTCAAGGGCGTCGAGGTGCTCAAGGAGCACGGTGACGCGCTGGCCATCGGCAAGGGCGGCCACGACGTCTTCAAGCGGATCGCCGCGCTGCCGGTCCCGAGCTTCACCTTCTACAACGGTGCGGCGATGGGCGGCGGCGTCGAGGTCGGCCTGCACTGCAGCTACCGCACGGTCAGCGCCGGCATCCCGGCCTTCTCGCTGCCCGAGGTCTTCCTGGGCCTGGTCCCGGGTTGGGGCGGCTGCACCATCCTGCCGAACCTGGTCGGCCCGGCCAACGCGGTCAAGGTCATCATCGAGAACTCGATGAGCCAGAACAAGCAGCTCAAGGGCAAGGAGGTGTTCGAGCTCGGCATCGCGGACGCGATCTTCGAGCCGGCCGACTTCCTGGAGCAGTCGCTGCACTGGGCCGCCTCAGTGCTGACCGGCGCCACCGTCGTCGAGCGTCCGGAGATCGACCGCGGCGAGAACTGGGACCAGTGCATCGCCTGGGGTCGCGCGGTCGCCGACGCCAAGGTGCACGGCGCCGCCCCGGCCGCCTACCGGGCGCTGGACATCATGGCCGCCGCCAAGGACGGCGACCTGCAGAAGGGCTTCGACGCCGAGGACGCCGCGCTGGCCGACCTGATCATGGGTGGCGAGCTGCGGGCCGGGCTGTACGCCTTCAACCTGGTGCAGCGCCGGGCCAAGAAGCCGTTCGGCGCCCCGGACAAGTCGCTGGCCCGCCCGGTCACCAAGGTCGGCGTGGTCGGCGCGGGCCTGATGGCCTCGCAGCTGGCGCTGCTCTTCGCGCGCCGCCTGGAGGTGCCGGTGGTCCTCACCGACATCGACCAGGAGCGGATCGACAAGGGCGTCGGCTACGTCCACGCCGAGATCGACAAGCTGCTCGCCAAGGGTCGGATCGGCGGCGACAAGGCCAACAAGCTCAAGGGCCTGGTGCGCGGCTCGCTCGACAAGGCCGCCGCCTTCGGCGACGCGGACTTCGTCATCGAGGCCGTGTTCGAGGAGATGGGCGTCAAGCAGAACGTCTTCGCCGAGCTGGAGGCCGTGGTCTCGCCGAGCTGTGTGCTGGCGACCAACACCTCCTCGCTCTCGGTCACCGAGATGGCCTCCAAGCTCCAGCACCCGGAGCGCGTGGTCGGCTTCCACTTCTTCAACCCGGTCGCGATCCTGCCGCTGCTGGAGATCGTCCGGGCCGAGAAGACCGACGACGCCTCGCTGGCCACCGCCTTCGGCGTGGCCAAGAAGCTGAAGAAGACGGCCGTGCTGACCAAGGACGCCCCGGCGTTCGTGGTGAACCGGATCCTGACCCGCTTCATGGGCGAGATCCAGACCATCATCGACGAGGGCACCTCGTTCGAGGCGGTCGAGAAGGCCGTCCAGCCGCTCGGCCTGCCGATGTCCCCGATCGCGCTGCTGGAGCTGGTCGGCCCGGCCATCGCGCTGCACGTCTCGGAGACCCTGCACGGCGCGTTCCCGGAGCGGTTCGCCGTCTCCGAGAACCTCGGCAAGGTGGTCAAGGCCGGCAAGCGCGGTTTCTACGTCTGGCAGGACGGGCAGCAGGTCCTCGACCCCGAGGTTCTGGAGCTGCTCTCCTTCGGCGACACCGTGCTGACCGAGGAGCAGGTGCGCGACCGTGCCCTGGACGCGGTCGCCCAGGAGATCGGCCTGATGCTCGACGAGGGCGTCGTGGGCGAGGCGCAGGACATCGACCTGTGCATGATCACCGGTGCCGGCTGGCCCTTCCACCTGGGCGGGATCACCCCGTACCTGGACCGCGAGGGCGTCTCCGAGCGGGTGAACGGCAAGCGCTTCCTGGCCCCCGGCCTGGCCAGCGTCCCGGAGTAGGCAGGACCCGGAAGAGCCGCGAAGGGCGGCCCGCTCCCACGGGGGCGGGCCGCCCTTCGGCGTTCTCCGGCGGCCGGTGAAAGAGTCAGAGTCTGCCGGTATACAGCAAATTGGGACAAAGGGCATAATACGGTTAGGCCAGTAAGCAGACTTTGCACCTGAAGGAGGCGAGTCGTATGGCCGACGTCTCACACCAGGCAAGTGACCTCTCCACTCACCCCGACATCTCCGAGATGCGCGCCCGCTACGCGCGGATGATGGACGGCCCCCAGGGTGTCGCCGTCGACGGACTGGTCTTTCTGGCCGGCCTGTACCTGGCGATCTCGCCGTACGTGGTGCACTTCAGCGCACAGAGCCACGAGCTGGCGCTCTGCAACCTGATCGTGGGGATCGGGATCGCGGTGCTCGGCCTCGGGCTCACCCTCGCGCCGGCCCAGATGTTCGGGCTGACCTGGGCGCTGACCGCACTCGGCGTGTGGCTGATCATCTCGCCGTGGGTCGCGACCGTGGGTCACAGCGCGAGCAGGGGGATGATCTGGAACAACGTGATCGTCGGAGGCCTGGTCTGCCTCCTCGGGTTCACCGCGGCCAGCATGGTGCTGAACCGCCAGCGGGAGGGCGGCGGACGAGCCAGCCGTCGGCGCCGGATCTGACCCGGCGGCCACTCCCCGAGGGCCCGGGCCCGCCACGCGGCGGCCCGGGCCGTTCCGCGCCCGGGGGCTACTTCCGCAGCCGGTAGACCATGGTGTCGCCGTACGCGCCGATCACCTCGTAGTGGCTGTCCAGCATGTTCTCGATGGTCGGGACCAGCTCCGGCTGGTAGGGCGCGTTGCCGGAGTCGTCGACCACGATCTCCGGCAGGCCCTTGGCCATCTCCTGGTCGAAGGTCTGCCAGGCGTCCGGCACGCTGTACTGCGGGCCGACGTCCGCGCTGCTCTTGCCGCCGCTGAAGTTGGTCAGGAAGCCGGCCGTCAGGTACCGGGTGGCCGGGCGGCGGTCGGAGAGCCAGTAGAGCTCCGGGTGCATGCCCCAGACCAGCACGGTGTCGTTGGGCGTGCTGCGCTCGGCCACCGCGGTGGCCACCTGGGTGGTCTGGCTCATCTGCTCGCCGGGCCAGGCCACCGCGAGCACGAAGAACGCCAGCGAGGCCACCGTGCTGTAGGTGAGCACGGGCTTCCAGCGCACCCCGGAGACAGAGACCGCGCCGGTGCCGAGCAGCACCAACGGCGGCATCAGCTGGAGGTAGTAGTGGCCGAAGAAGTGGAAGCCGGTGCAGACCGCGACCACCGAGGAGAAGAGCCAGACCCAGAGGTCGCCGACCGAACCGTGTGCCGTGCCGGCGGTCGGCACCGCCCGCCCGCCGCGGTACTTCAGCCAGAGCCGACGGGCCAGCGGGAGCACGAAGCCGAGGCAGGCGGCGAGCAGGATCGCCGAGTTGCCGAGCGCCCGGCCGATCATCTGCCACCAGGAACCGTCCAGTGAGGCGTAATCGCCACTGCCGGTGACCACCCAGAACAGGAAGCCCTTGGGCTTGGTGAGGATGGCCGCGACCAGCGCTATCGGCAGCGCGAAGCCGAACCCGATCTTGGCCAGCGCGGAGCGCCAGGGCACCCCGCGCTGCCGGGCGTCCTGCAGCAGCATCCAGAGCACCGGCAGCAGCACCGCGCCACCGGTCTGCTTGGTCAGCGAGCAGACCGCGACCGCGATCCCGGCGGCCAGCCAGCGCCGCCGCTCGGCGTAGCGGAAGGCGGCCACCATGGCGGGCAGCATGAAGACCTCGAAGGTCGCCGCCTGGGTGTCCTCCGGCGAGAGGCCGATGGAGATCAGCAGGTAGAGCGCGCCGGCCGCGGCGCCGGCCTTGTCGCCCCAGCGGCCGCGGGCGACCGAGGCCAGCAGCACGGCGGTGACCAGGTGGGCCACGATCGCCAGGACGCGAAGCGGCCAGAGCGAGAGCGAGCCGAAGACCGCGAAGCAGGCCTCGTAGAGCCAGGGCAGCAGCGGCGGCTTGCGGTCCACCACGGTGTCGTAGAGCACCCCGCCGTCGGAGAGCATCCGGGCCTCGCTGGCCAGGTAGCCCTCGTCCGGGCTCCAGACCGGGCGCAGGAAGGACGGGATGTGGGTGACCGTCGCGAGCAGCGCCAGCACCGGGACGACCCGGGTCCAGTACCCCGTGCGGAGACCCTCCGGAAGCCGGGCGGTCAGCGCGGCGAAGCGGGAACTCGTGGTGGTCGGCACGGGTGACAACCTACCTGGCGGAACTGGCGTCGGGAGCGCCAGTTCCGCTCTGGGATATGAAAATCATCTTGTGACAGCGCCAGATCAGGCCCGCACGGTCGCGGCGGCCGGGTCCAGCCGGGACACCAGGGCGGTGACCTGCCGGGCGATGTCCGGACCGGTCAGACCGATCTCGGCGAGGATCTCCTCGCGCTTGGCGTGGTCCAGGAACTCCTGCGGGATGCCGAAGTCGCGCAGCGGCAGGTCCAGCTCGGCGTCCCGCAGCGCCTGGGCGATCGCCGAGCCGACGCCGCCGGCCCGGCCGTTGTCCTCGACCGTGACGACCACCCGGTGCTCGGCCGCCAGGCCGGGCAGCGCGGCGTCCACCGGCTTGACCCAGCGCGGGTCGACCACGGTGCAGGTGATGCCCTGGGCGTCGAGCAGCGCGGCCACCTCCAGACAGATCGGCGCGAGGGCGCCGACCGAGACCAGCAGCACGTCCGCGCGGTGCTCGCCCGCACCCTCCTCCCGCGGCGGAACCGGTTCGGTGGAGCCGTGCAGCACGTCCATCCCGCCGATCCGGCCGAGCGCGGCCACCGCCGGGCCGACCGTGCCCTTGGAGTAGCGGACCACGGTCGGGGCGTCGGTCACCTCGACCGCCTCGCGCAGCTGGGCGCGGAGCTGGTCGGCGTCGCGCGGGGCGGCCAGCCGCAGGCCCGGGACGACCTGCAGGATCGACATGTCCCACATGCCGTTGTGCGAGGCGCCGTCGGTGCCGGTGACGCCGGCCCGGTCCAGCACGAAGGTGACGCCGAGCTTGTGCAGCGCGACGTCCATCAGCACCTGGTCGAAGGCCCGGTTGAGGAAGGTCGCGTAGACCGCCACCACCGGGTGCAGGCCGCCGGTGGCCAGGCCGGCCGCCGAGACGGCCGCGTGCTGCTCGGCGATGCCGACGTCGAAGGTGCGCTCGGGGAAGGCCTTGGCGAACGGCGCCAGGCCCACCGGGTGCAGCATCGCGGCGGTGATCGCCACCAGGTCGTCGCGCTCGTGGCCGAGCGCGACCATCTCCTCACCGAAGACCGAGGTCCAGTCCTTGCCGGAGGTCTTCACCGGCAGGCCGGTGTCGGGATGGATCACGCCGACGGCGTGGAAGCGGTCCTCGTCGTTCTGCAGCGCGGCGTGGTAGCCGCGGCCCTTCTCGGTGATGCAGTGCACGATCACCGGGCCGCCGAAGCCCCGGGCCTTGCGCAGCGCGGACTCCAGGGCGGTGATGTCGTGGCCGTCGATCGGGCCGAGGTACTTCAGGCCGAGGTCCTCGAACATGCCCTGCGGGGCGATGAAGTCCTTCAGGCCCTTCTTGGCGCCGTGCAGTGCGCCGGCCAGCGGCTGGCCGAGCACCGGGGTGCGCTGCAGGGTGTCCTTGCCCCAGGTGAGGAAGCGCTCGTAGCCCTGGGTGGTGCGCAGGGTGGCCAGGTGGTTGGCGAGGCCGCCGATGGTCGGCGAGTAGGAGCGCTCGTTGTCGTTGACCACGATCACCACCGGGCGGTCCTTGCCGTCGGCGATGTTGTTGAGCGCCTCCCAGGCCATCCCACCGGTCAGCGCGCCGTCGCCGGTGACCGCGACCACCGGGCAGTCGCGCAGGCCGCGCAGCTGGTTGGCCTTGGCGATGCCGTCGGCGTAGCCGAGCACGGTGGAGGCGTGCGAGTTCTCGATCACGTCGTGCTCGGACTCGGCCCGGGACGGGTAGCCGGACAGGCCGCCCTTCATCTTCAGCCGGGTGAAGTCCTGCCGGCCGGTGAGCAGCTTGTGCACGTAGGACTGGTGCCCGGTGTCGAAGAGGATCCGCTCCCGCGGGGAGTCGAAGACCCGGTGCAGGGCGATGGTGAGCTCGACCACGCCGAGGTTCGGGCCGAGGTGGCCGCCGGTCTTCGCGACCTCTTCGATCAGGAAGCCCCGGATCTCCTCCGCGAGGACAGCCAGCTGTCCCGGGGTGAGCCGGTCGAGATCGCGCGGTCCCCGAATGCGGGTCAGCAGGGCCACCCGTTCCTCCTCGTTTCGGTACGTGTCCGGGCGTGCCCGGTACGGGGGTCTCGGACCGCCCGACCGGTCGAGTCTAATGTCAGCTCCTGGGACGCGGTGCGACGAGGGACGGGTTCCGGCCGCGATCCGGGGCGTGCGAAGGCCCGGGACGCGCCCCTTGAGGGGACCGTCCCGGGCCTTGGGCGGGGTCAGCCGCGCCCGGAGGACTTCTGGGTCCGGCGGGAGACCGAGTCCAGCACGACGGCGGCGAGCAGCACCGCGCCGGTGATCATGTACTGCACGGACTGGCTGATGCCCTGCAGGTCGAGGCCGGTCACGATGGACTGGATCACCAGCATGCCGAGCAGCGCCGACCAGGTCTTGCCCCGGCCGCCGAAGAGGCTGGTGCCGCCGATCACGGCCGCGGCGATCGAGTTCATCAGCACGTTCCCGCTGCCCAGCTGCTTGTCGGCGAAGCCGGCCTGCGAGGCGATGAAGAGACCGCCGACCGCGGCCAGTCCGGCCGAGATCATGAAGACCGAGATCCGCACCCGGGCCACGTTGATGCCGGCCCGGCGGGCCGCCTCGACGCCGCCGCCGACCGCGAAGACCTTGCGGCCGTAGGAGGTGCGGCGCAGCACGAAGTCGGTGACGACCACCACACCGAGGAAGACCACCAGGGCGAGCGGCAGGCCGCGGTCCTGGTTGAGGGTGTAGGCGGCGCCGAACGCGACCACCGCGAGCACCACCGCGCGCAGCACGATCTCGCCCACCGGGCGGGCCGGCAGCCCGGCCTGCCGACGGCTCCGGGCACCCAGCAGCGCGGCGACCAGGTACCCGGCCACGCCGACCGCGGCCAGGCCGTAGGCGGCCGCGACGTCGGCGAAGAAGTAGTTGTCCAGGTTGGCGATCACGCCGCTGGGGATGTTGTTCAGGGTGCCGGTGTTGCCCATCACGGCGCCCTGCAGGCCGCTCCAGCCGAGCAGGCCGGCCAGCGTGACGACGAAGGCGGGCACGCCGATCTTGGCGAAGAAGAAACCGTGCAGCGCGCCGATCAGCAGCGCCGCGAGGACCGCGAGGACCATCGCCAGCCACTCGTTGACGCCGTGCTGGATGGAGAGGACCGCCGAGAGCGCGGCCGAGACGCCGGCCACCGAACCGAGCGAGAGGTCGATCTCACCGAGCAGCAGCACGAAGACGATGCCGACCGAGATCAGGCCGGGCCCGGCGATGTAGAGGGTGATGTTGGAGAGGTTGCCGGCGGTGAGGAAGTCGCCGGTGATCAGCTGGAAGATGGTGGCGATCAGGATCAGGCCGAGCACCACGGGTATCGAACCCAGGTCGCCGCTGCGCAGCTTGCGCTTGAACTCGTCCAGGTAGCCGGCGAAGCCCTGCTCACGCACCAGCAGCCGGGGGTCCACGGCGGGGATCGGCGCCGCCTGGTCGGAAATCTCGCTCACAGTCGTGCCGTTCGTCGTCGTGCCGGTGTGCTTGCTCACTTGGCCCCCTCCGCGACCCGGGCCTGACGCCGGGTCACCGCGTTGTCGGTGGCGCCGGTGATGGCGGAGATGATCGTCTCGTGGGTGGTGGACTCCACCGGGAAGGCGCCGTTGTTGCGGCCGAGCCGGAGCACGGCGACCTGGTCGGCCACCGCCCGGACGTCCGCCATGTTGTGGCTGATCAGGATCACCCCGAGGCCGCGGTCGCGGAGCCGCTCGACCAGGTCGAGGACCTGCGCGGTCTGCTCCACCCCGAGCGCGGCGGTCGGTTCGTCCAGGATGACGATCTTCGGCTCGCCGATCAGCGCGCGGGCGATCGCGACCACCTGGCGCTGGCCGCCGGAGAGCGCGGCGACCGGGATGCGCACGCTGGGGATCCGGATCGACAGGGTGTCGAGCAGCTCCTTGGCGCGCTTCTCCATGGCGACCTCGTCCAGCCGGCCGCCGCGCTTCAGCTCGCGGCCGAGGAAGAGGTTGGCCACCACGTCGAGGTTGTCGCAGAGGGCGAGGTCCTGGTAGACCGTCGCCACGCCGAGTGCCTGGGCGTCCTGAGGTCGGTTCAGGTGGACCTGGCGGCCCTCCCACTCGATGCTGCCCTCGTCGATCGGGTGCACCCCGGCGATCGTCTTGACCAGGGTGGACTTGCCGGCGCCGTTGTCGCCGACCAGCGCGACCACCTGGCCGGCGTGCACCTCCAGGTCGACTCCGGTGAGGACCTGGACCGCGCCGAAGCGCTTGGAGACTCCGCGCAACGCCAGGATGGGTGCGTCTGTGTGGACCATGGTGTGGGCTCCTTCGTTCCCGGCTCCTGGGGGGTCGTCCCACCGTGCCGGGCCAGCCGCGCGCCGCCCCGGGCGCGAAGAGGTAGTGCGAGAGACAAGAGGGGCGCACGCGGATTCGACACGCACGCCGGGGTAACGCGGGCCGGCCGGACCCGGTGGGGCGGGTCCGGCCGGGCACGGGCGTCACTCGAGGCCGGCGGCCTTGCAGGCGTCGGCGTACTGGGCGGTGCAGATGTCGCTGACCTTGTACATGCCGTCGGCGATCACGGTGTCCTTGACGTTGGCCTTGGTCACCACGACCGGGGTGAGCAGCAGCGAGGGGACGTTGGTGCCGCCGTCGTTGGTGACGGAGGTGGCGGTGCCGGTGACGTCCAGGCCGTGCAGCAGGTCGACGGCGATGGTGGCGGCGCCCTCGGCCTCGGGCTTGTAGGCCTTGTAGATGGTGTAGGCCTGGTCGCCGCTCAGGATCCGCTGGATGGCGTCGGGGGCGGCGTCCTGGCCACCGACCGGGACGTTGATGCCGGCGGCCTTCAGCGCGGTGATGATGGCCGCGGCCATGCCGTCGTTGGCGGAGTAGACGCCCTGGAAGCCGTTCTTGCCCAGGGCGGTGATCGCGGCGCCGATCTTCTGGCTGGCCACGGTGGGCTGCCACTGGCCGGACTGCTCGTAAACGATCTTCTTCACACCGGTGTCCAGCACCTTGTGCGCGCCGGCCTTGAACTGGCCCGCGTTCGGGTCGTTGTCGTCACCGTTGATCATGACGATGTCGTCGTTCTTGGCGTTGCCGCCGTTCGCGTTGAGCGCGTCGATCAGGGCCTGGCCCTGCAGCTCGCCGACCTTCTCGTTGTCGAAGGAGACGTACCCGGCGACCGGGCCGGCGGCCAGCCGGTCGTACGCGACGACCTTGACACCCTTCTTGGCGGCGTCGGTGACCCAGGAGGCGGTGCCGTTGGCGTTCACCGCGTCGAGCATGATCACCTTGATGCCCTGCGCGACCATGGTGTCGAACTGCTGCTTCTGCGTCGCGGCGTCACCGTTGGCGTTGTTGTACTTGACGGTGCAGTTGGGGCAGAGCGCCTTGACCTTCGCCTCGATCAGCGGCTTGTCGAACGACTCGTACCGCACCGACGAGGAGTTCTCCGGCAGGAGCAGACCGATGGTCCCGCTGTCAGGACTGGAAGCCGAGCTGCTGCTACTGCTACCGCCGGCCTTGCCACAGGCGGCCATGGACAGGGCCATCGATACCACGGCGGTGCCGATGAGGGCGCGACGCATCATTGCGTTCATGGTGGGGGGTGCCTCCCTGACAGAGCCGCAACGTTGCGGCGAGGTGGGGAGGAGTCAACCCGGCTCGTCGGCTTATCGTCAAGAAGTAAATCCAGCCCCCCGCCGATTCAAACCCTTTCGTTATCTTCATGAAGGCTAAGCCGAGACCAAATGCGGTGTTCCCCGAGTTTCCCCGGGGTTTCCCGCCGCTTCTCGGAGTTCAGGCGCGGGCCACCGCGGCCGGTCCGGCGTGCCCGAGTGCGCCCGTTTCGCCCATCTCGCTCATCACCAGCGCGAGCGCGCCCAGTACCTCCGCCCGACCACCCAGGGTGCCCGGGACGATGGAGAGCTGACGCGCGGCGGAGGGGATCGCGTACCGCGCCACCGAGTCCCGGATCGGGGAAAGCACCAGCTCACCGGCCTCGGCCAGGTCACCGCCGAGGATCACCCGGCGCGGGTTCAACAGGTTGCACAGGGTGGCCACCCCGGTCCCGATCTGCCGGCCGGCGTCCGCGATCACCCGGCGGCAGCCGAGGTCGCCCTCCCGGGCCAGCTGGACCACCCGGGAGAGCGTCAGCCCCTGCTCGTGGCTCGCGTTCAAGAGGTTGAGCAGGTAGCGCGAGCCGACGAAGGTCTCCAGGCAGCCGCGGTTGCCGCAGCGGCAGACCGGGCCCGCCTCGTCCAGCGTGATGTGGCCGATCTCGCCCGCCGTGCCGCCCGGGCCGCGGTAGATCTGGCCGTTGATCACCAGGCCGGCGCCGACCCCGCTGGCCACCTTGATGTACGCCAGGTCGCCCAGCCCACGGCCGGCGCCCCAGACCAGTTCGCCCAGCGCGCCGAGGTTGGCGTCGTTGTCGACGTGCACCGGCATGCCCAGCCGGGAGGAGAGCTCGCGACCGGGCACCACACCGGTCCAGCCGGGCAGGATCGCGGTGGAGCCCAGCGCGCCGGTCTCCACGTCGATCGGCCCGGGCACCCCCAGACCCACGCCGATCACCTTGTCGGACCGGAAGCCGGCCTGCACCAGCAGCCGCTCGACCAGCGCCTCGGCCCGGTCGAAGCCCTGCGCCGCCGACTCGTCCACGTTCATCGGCTCGCTCTCCTCGGCGAGCACCCGGTGGGCCAGGTTGCCCACCGCGACCCGCAGGTGGGAGTGGCCGAAGTCGACGCCCACCACGATCCCGGCGTCCCCGCTGAGCGAGACCGAGCGGGCCCGCCGGCCGCCCGAGGAGGTGTCGGCCACCACCACCGTGCCGCTCTCCTTGAGCTCCCGCACGATGTTGGAGACGGTCGCCGCCGAGAGCCCGGTGCCGCGGGCGATCTCGGCCTGGGTGAGGGAACCCGCCATCCGCACCGCCCGTAGCACCCGCTCCAGGTTGGCGCGGTGCAGTGACGACTGCGAACCGGGCGTGTCCATCGACATTGCTTGATCCTCCCAAGGGATCGGGACCTGGTGTCCCCGTCCACGCCGCGCCTTTGCGGTGGAGCTCGCGTGCCGGCGGTCGCGGCACCGGGAGAGCCGGCACCACGACCAGGTTTCACCTTCAACTTGTGAACTCTATGCTGCGCCTGCCCGGCAAGGCAGCGTCAAGGCCGAGTACGGATCGTTGTAAACCCCACCGGCTGCCAAGCCCGCGGCGGTCCGCAGGCCGGACCTGGCGGAAGCGGAATTCGGCCCACCCGTACGATGTGCTCTGTTCCAGCCGCCAGATCATTCGGGGCCATTGTGGCAAGGCGGCACAGATTCGGACATGACGGGGAATCACATGGCAGGGGATCAGCCGAACCCGAGCCCGGGCGGCGCGCCGCAGGACGCGACGCCGGGTCAACAGGGCGGAGCAGCGGCAGAACAGCGACCCGGGGTGGACCCGGCGGCTCTCGCGGACCAGGCGACCCAGCTCGCCGGCGCGCCGATCCCCGCCCAGGCCGCGGGCCCCGTGCCACCGCCGCCCACCGCGCCGCCGACCGCGCCGCCCGCCGGCGCACCCGCCCCGCCCCCGGGCGCCCCGGCCGACGTCAGCTACCAGCCGACCGCCCCCGCCTTCCCCGCCCAGGCCCCGCCGCCGGCGGGCGGCTACGGCGCACCGGTCGGCCCGTACGACCCGCAGGCCGGCTCGGCGTACGCCTACCCGCAGGCCGCCCCGGCCCCCGTGCCCGGCCCGTACGGCCCGCCGCAGCCCGGCTACCCGCAGCCCGACCAGGGCGGCTACGCCTACCCCGGTCCCCCGCAGCCCGACCAGGGGGGCTACGCCTACCCGGGTCCCCCGCCGCAGCAGGGCGGCTACGCCTACCCCGGTCCGCCGATGCCGGCGCCGGCCAAGCAGCGCAACCCGGTGCTGGTCTTCGGCGCGGTGGCCGGTTCGGTCCTGGTGGTCGGCATCATCATCGGCCTGGCGGTGCTCTTCGGCGGCGGCAAGAGCAGCGGCAACAACACGGCCGGCGGCGGCGGCAACAACCCGCCCGCCGCCCAGCCCGGGAAGTTCAGCGCCACCTGGACCGCGCCCAAGTCCGACGACGACGGCTCCGACTCGCAGACCCTCGGCACCTGGACCACCGACAAGCTGCTGGTCCGCGGCGACGCCACCGGGCTGACCGCCTACGACCTGAGTGACGGCAAGGTGGCCTGGACGCTGGCCGTGCCGCCGAACACCAAGGCGTTCTGCAGCATGTCGGCCACCGTCAACAAGAACATGATCGGCGGTGTCTCCTTCAACCTCGGCGACGACGACTGCGCCGCGGTCGGCGCGGTCGACGCCACCAGCGGCAAGCTGCTCTTCAAGGTCGGCCAGTCGATCCCGAACAACACCAGCTTCAACACCCAGGTCACCGTCACCGACACCACCCTGGCCGCCGCCAGCGGCGCGATCCAGGAGGGCTTCAGCCTGACCGACGGCTCGACCGTCTGGCAGTGGAAGGACCGCGGCCAGTTCTGCAACGACTCCGCCGACACCGCCGGCGGCGTCCTGGTGGTCAGCGACTACTGCGCGGACGCCACCCCCAGCCAGGTGCTGAGCGTGCTGGACGCCAACACCGGCAAGGTCGAGACCAACTTCAACCTGAACACCCAGGGCGAGCGGATCGGCGCCATCATCTCGGTCAAGCCGCTGGTGCTGCAGATCTCCAACGGCGGCGACAACGACTTCGTGGTCGGCCTGGACGGCGCCAACAACGCGATGGCCCAGATCCCGCTGAAGGTCACCGGCCAGGACACCCTGCAACTGACCGACGTCAACGCCGGTCTGAGCCACGACATCGTGCTCGGCAACACGCTCTACGTCGAGGTGGAGGAGAGCAGCAAGACCGCGGTCCGGGCGATCGACCTGGTCTCCGGCCGGACCCTGTGGACCGTGGACGGCGGCACCGACGAGGGCCTGCGCCTGGCTGCCTCCGCCACCAGCGACGGCAAGCCGCTGGCGATCGCGATGCAGGGCTACGGCAAGGCCTCGCAGTTGGTCAGCCTCTCCCCCGCGGACGGCTCGCTGACCACCATCGCGCCCTTCGCCAACACCCAGGACAGCTCGCTGCCGTTCCAGGACGCCCAGGTGCTGGTGCCCTCCACCGGCCAGGTGATCACCGTCCCGCAGTCCCCGATGGACAACAGCGCGCAGCTCTACACCAAGGGCTGAGCCGACCCGGCGGGAAGGGCGGGCCGTCCACCGACGGCCCGCCCTTCGTCGTACCCGGACCGCCCGCTCCCCGGGGGCCCGAGGGCGACGTGGGAGGATGCCGGGCAGACAAGCCTGACGAAGGAGTCCTGCGAGTGCCTGGCACCAACCTGACCCGTGAGGAGGCCCGCACCCGGGCCGAGCTCCTCCATGTCGACGCGTACGACATCGAGCTGGATCTGAGTACGGCCCGTGACGGCGGCACGTTCCGGTCCACCACCGTGGTCCGCTTCACCGCCTCCCGTCCCGGCGCCTCCACCTTCATCGACCTGGTGGCCCCGACCGTCCACGAGATCGTCCTGAACGGCGAGCGGGTGGACGTCTCGGCGTTCGCCGACAGCCGGATCGCCCTGAACGGCCTGGCGGCCGAGAACGAGCTGCGGGTCGTCGCCGACTGCGCCTACACCAACACCGGCGAGGGCCTGCACCGCTTCGTCGACCCGGTGGACGGCGAGACCTACCTGTACAGCCAGTTCGAGGTTCCGGACGCCCGGCGGGTGTTCGCCTCCTTCGAGCAGCCCGACCTGAAGGCCGCCTTCAGCTTCACCGTCACCGCCCCGCGCGGCTGGGTCGTGGTCTCCAACTCCCCCACCCCGCAGCCGGTCGGCGAGGGCGGGACGCAGGTCTGGCGGTTCGCCCCGACCGGCCGGATCTCCACCTACATCACCGCGCTGGTCGCCGGCCCGTACGTCGGCGTCTTCGACGAGTACGTCGCCGGCTCGCAGCGGGTTCCGCTCGGCATCTACTGCCGGCCCTCGCTCCGGGAGTTCCTGGACGCCGAGGCGGTCTTCGACGTCACCAAGCAGGGATTCGCGTACTTCCAGGAGAAGTTCGACTGCGCGTACCCGTTCGAGAAGTACGACCAGCTCTTCGTCCCGGAGTTCAACGCCGGCGCGATGGAGAACGCGGGCGCGGTGACCCTGCGCGACCAGTACATCTTCCGCTCGAAGGTGACCGACGCCTCCTACGAGATGCGCGCCACCACGATCCTGCACGAGCTGGCCCACATGTGGTTCGGCGACCTGGTCACCATGGAGTGGTGGAACGACCTCTGGCTCAACGAGTCGTTCGCCACCTACGCCGAGATGGTCGCCCTGGTCGAGCCGGCCGGCACCAAGTGGCCCAACGGCTGGACGACTTTCGCCAACCAGATGAAGACCTGGGCCTACCGGCAGGACCAACTGCCCTCCACCCACCCGATCATGGCCGAGATCAACGATCTCGAGGACGTCATGGTCAACTTCGACGGCATCACCTACGCCAAGGGCGCCTCGGTGCTCAAGCAGCTGGTGGCGTACGTCGGTCAGGACGCCTTCTTCGCCGGCCTGCGCGCGTACTTCAAGCGGCACGCCTGGGGCAACACCACGCTGCCCGACCTGCTCGGCGCGCTGGAGGAGACCAGCGGGCGCGACCTGAAGACCTGGTCCCGCAAGTGGCTGGAGACGGCCGGCATCAACGTGCTGCGCCCGGAGATCGAGCTGGACGCCGCCGGCGCGATCGCCTCCTTCGCGGTCCGCCAGGAGGCCCCCGCGCTGCCCGTCGGCGCGAAGGGCGAGGCCGCCCTGCGTCCGCACCGGATCGCCATCGGCTGCTACGAGTTGACGGACGGCAAGCTGGTCCGCACCGAGCGGATCGAGCTGGACGTGGACGGCGAGCGCACCGCCGTCCCGCAGCTGACGGGCCGTCGGCTGCCCGCCGTGGTGCTGCTCAACGACGACGACCTGTCGTACGCCAAGCTGCGGCTGGACGACGCCTCGCTGGCCACCGTCACCGCGCACCTGGGCGACTTCGCCGAGCCGCTGCCGCGCGCGCTGGTCTGGGCCGCCGCCTGGGACATGACCCGGGACGGCGAGCTGGCCGCCCGCGACTACCTCGCGCTGGCCGTCGCCGGGCTGCCCAAGGAGAGCGACATCGGCGTGGTCCAGTCGGTGCAGCGCCAGGTGCAGAGCGCGCTGGACTCGTACGCCGACCCGGCCTGGCGCCCGCAGGGGCTGGCCCGCTGGGCCGCCGCCTGCGAGGAGCAGCTGCGCGCCGCCACCCCGGGCAGCGACCACCAGCTGGCCTGGGCCCGGGCGTTGGCCGCGGTCGCGCACCAGGCACCGCAGCTGGACCTGATCGCCGGCCTGCTGGACGGCTCGGTCGAGGTTCCCGGTCTGGCCGTGGACACCGAGCTGCGCTGGACCCTGCTGGTCAGCCTGGTCGCCGCCGGCCGGGCGGACGAGGCCGCGATCGACGCCGAGCTGGTCCGTGACAACACCGCGGCCGGCCAGGAGCACGCCGCCACCTGCCGGGCCGCCCGGCCGACCGTGGCCGCCAAGGCCGACGCCTGGGCCTCGGTGGTGGAGTCGGAGGAGCTGACCAACTACCTCCAGGACGCGGTGATCGGCGGGTTCAACCGGTCCGACCAGCGCGAGCTGCTCGCGCCGTACGTGGCGAAGTACTTCGCCGCGATCAAGGGCGTCTGGGAGTCGCGCAGCCACGAGATCGCCTCGCAGATCATCACCGGGCTGTACCCGGCCACCCAGGTCGAGCAGGCCACCCTGGACGCCACCGACGCCTGGCTGGCCTCGGCCGAGCCGGTGCCCGCGCTGCGCCGGCTGGTCGTCGAGTCCCGGGCCGGCGTCGAGCGGGCGCTGAACGCCCGGGCCGTCGACCGCGCCGCGGGCGAGCGCTGAGCCGGGCCCTGGGCCACCCCCTCCGAGGGGGGTGGCTCAGGGCAGGGTGACGGTGACCGTGGTGCCGCCGGCCGGCGGGCTGGTGAGGGTGACCGTGCCGCCGTGCGCGGTCACCACGGCGTGCACGATGGCCAGCCCGAGGCCGGTGCCGCCGGTGCTGCGGGTGCGTGACTGGTCGGCGCGGACGAAGCGTTCGAAGACCAGCGGGACCAGCTCGGGCGGGACCCCGGGGCCGTCGTCGCTGACGGTCAGGGTGCCCTCGGCCAGCCGCAGGGTGACCGTGCTGCCCGCCGGGGTGTGCCGGTGGGCGTTGCCGAGCAGGTTGGAGACCACCTGGCGCAGCCGGTCCTCGTCGCCGCTGACCAGCACCGGCTCCGTCGGCAGGTCGAGCCGCCAGTGGTGGCCGGGCGCGGCGGCGCGGGCGTCCGCGGTGCCGTCCAGGGCCAGCCGGGTGAGGTCCACCTCGCCGCGGGCGAGCGGCCGGCCGGCGTCCAGTCGGGCGAGCAGCAGGAGGTCCTCGACGATGGTGCCCATCCGGCGGGACTCCGCCTCGATCCGCTCCAGCGAGTGCCGGACCGGTTCCTGCACCGGCCCCGGGTGGCGCAGCGCCAGCTCGGCGTGGCCGCGCACGGCCGCCAGCGGGGTGCGCAGCTCGTGGCCGGCGTCGGCGGCGAACGAGCGCAGCCGGTCCTCCACCGCGTGCCGCTGGGCGAGCGCGTCGGCCACGTGGCCGAGCATCCGGTTGAGCGCCAGCCCGACCCGGCCGGTCTCGGTGGCCGGGTCGGCGTCCGGCACTCGTTCGGAGAGCTCCACCTCGCCCCGCGCCAGCGGCAGCGCGCCGACCCGCTCGGCGGTGTCGGCGATCCGGTCCAGCGGGCGCAGCGAGACCCGCACCCAGCACGCGGCGGCCAGGCCGGCGGCGGCGCCGGCCACCGCGAAGACGGTCAGTTCGAGCACCAGCACCTGGTGTTCGGTACCGCTGACCTGACTCATCGGCAGGCCGGTGACCAGCACGTCACCGTCCCCGCCGGCCACCGCGCGGACCCGGTAGTCGCCGAGCGCCGCCAGGTGGACGGTGCCGGCCGACCCGCCGACCGGGAGCGCGGCCAGCCGCTGCTGCTCGGCCGGGGTGAGCCGGACCAGGTCGTCGGTGTCGGGCGCGGCGCTCCCGGCCGCCACCGCGTCGTCGTCCGCGTCCCCGTCCACCACGCCGGCCTGGGTCACCGTGCCGTGCAGCAGCCGGGCGCCGAAGGTGCCCGGGGCCTGCGCCCGGGTGTCGCTGCGCGGCCGGCCCGTCCGGCCGCTGTGCTCCAGGCTGGCCGCGTACCGGCCGCCGGTGTCGGTGAGCTGCTGGTCGAGCCGGGCCACCAGGAAGGTCTGCAGCGAGACCGCGACCGCCACGCCGACCGCGGCGAAGGTCAGCAGCAGCAGGACGAGCAGGCCCGCGATCAGCCGGCCGCGCAGTGTCCGGGGCACCGGACGCGGCCTCGGGAACCTCGGGAAGCGGGACGTCACGTGGTGGGCGCCTTGATCAGGTAGCCCGCGCCGCGGACGGTGTGGATCATCGGAGTGCGGCCGGCGTCGATCTTCTTGCGCAGGTAGCTGATGTAGAGCTCCACCACGTGCGCCTGGCCGCCGAAGTCGTACGACCAGACCGCGTCCAGGATCTGCGCCTTGCTGAGCACCTGGCGCGGATGGCTCAGCAGGTGGCGCAGCAGGGCGAACTCGGTCGGGCTCAGCTCGATCGGGTCACCGCCCCGGGTGACCTCCCGGGTCTGCTCGACCAGCACCAGGTCGCCCAGCACCAGCGCGCCCTCCGGCGGCGGCAGGATCCGCCGCCCGGTGGCCGCGTCCGCCCGGCGCAGCAGGCCGCGCAGCCGGACCACCACCTCCGCCAGGCTGAACGGCTTGGTCACGTAGTCGTCGCCGCCGGCGGCGATGCCGGCGATCCGGTCCTCCACCGCGTCCTTGGCGGTCAGGAAGAGCACCCGGACCTCGGGGCGCTCGGCGTGGATCCGGGCCAGCACCGCCATGCCGTCCAGGTCGGGGAGCATCATGTCGAGGACCACCGCGTCCGGCGCCCAGGTCGAGGCGGTGCGGACCGCCTCGCCGCCGGTCGCGGCACCGCGGGCCTCCCAGCCCTCGTAACGCAGCGCGCCGCAGAGCACCTCGACCAGGTCGGGCTCGTCGTCGACGACCAGGATGCGGCGGGCGGTCAGGAGGTCCCCGGTCATGAGGTCCCTTCGGGGGGGGTGGGCGAGCGGGTGCGGCGTCCGTCCATTCTGCCGGTGGCGATGAGAAAGCGGTGAGATCCGCGGGCGCCGGTGGGGACTTCCGCCGGCGGAAGAGCCCGGAAATCCGGGCTTCCGGTCCGGTCACGGGCCCACTGTTCAGAGCGAACTGAGAGCTTGCGGTGTCAGGGTGGCAGCTCGGCCGCAGTCCATCACCCGGCAGCTCCGTCACCGTCACGAGGAGGTCGCCCTGAGCGCCGCCACCCAGCACCCACACCGGTCCCCCGGCGGCCGCCGCAGGCAGGGGCAGCCGACCGTGATGCGCGCCCGCGGCGTGAGCCCCACCGAGCTGCTGCCCGACCCGGTGTCGCTGCTGGTCCTGCTCGCGATCGGCGCGGGTGCCCTCGGCGTGCTCGCCCTCTGGTGGCGGGACACCTTCGCGGTCACCGGCGCCGACGAGTGGCTGACCAACGCCGGCCGGATCACCGGCCTGCTGGCCGGGTACGCGGCGCCCGTGCTGCTCCTGCTGATGGCCCGGATCCCGCTGCTGGAGCGCGAGGTCGGCGCGGACCGGCTGGCCCGCTGGCACGCGATCGGCGGGCGCTACCTGGTCGGCCTGGTCAGCGCGCACGTGCTGACGATCATCTGGGGCTACGCGCTGACCGCGCGCGAGAACGTGGTCGGCGAGGGCGTCCAGATGGTCTTCCACTTCCCCGACATGATCAAGGCCTCGCTGGCCACCCTGCTGATGTTCGCCACCGGTGCCTTCTCGGCCCGGGCGGCCCGCCGCAGGCTGAGCTACGAGACCTGGTACTACCTGCACCTGGGCACCTACCTGGCGATCGCGCTCGGGTTCGGGCACCAGCTCAGCAACGGCGCCGACCTCGGTGAGGGGCCCGGGAAGCTCGGCTGGTACGCGCTCTACGCCGGCTCGTTCGGGCTGCTCGGGTGGTACCGGCTGGCCGTTCCGTTCCTGCGCGACCGGCGGCACCGGCTGCGGGTCGCCGAGGTGCGTCCGGAGGGGCCCGGGGTGGTGTCGGTCTTCCTGACCGGTGACCGGCTGGACGAACTGCGCTGCGAGCCGGGGCAGTTCTTCCGGCTGCGGTTCCTGACCCGCGAGCTGCGCTGGGCGGAGAACCCCTACTCGCTCTCCGCGCCGCCGCACCCGCGCTTCCTGCGGTTCACCGTCAAGGACCTCGGCGGGCACAGCGCGGCGATCGCCGGGCTGCGGCCGGGGGTGCGGGTGTGTGCGGAGGGCCCGTACGGCGCGTTCACGGCGCGGCGGCGCAGGGCGCGGCGGGTGCTGCTGATCGCGGCGGGGGTCGGGATCACCCCGATCCGGACGCTCTTCGAGACGCTGCCGGCCGGACCGGGCGAACTCACCCTGCTCTACCGGGCACGCGACGAGCGGGACCTGCTCTTCCGGGCCGAGCTGGAGGAGGTGGCGGCCAGGCGCCGGGCCCACCTGCGCTACCTGGTCGGGTCGCGCGCCGAGATCGGTGATCCGCTCACCGCGGAGGCGCTGGGCCGGCTGGTGCCCGGGCTGGCCTCGCACGAGGTGTTCCTGTGCGGTCCGGAGGGGCTGGCGGCGGCCACCGTCGCCGAGCTGCGGGCGGCGGGGGTGCCGGCGCAGCGGATCCATCATGAGTCGTTCGCGTTCTGAGCCCGCCCGGCTGCCCGCCCGCCCGAACCGTCCGGCCACCCGAACCGTCCGTCCGCCGAATCCGAGGAAGTGCCCACCCGATGCGTCGAACCGTTGTCACCTGCACCGCCACCGCGGCGGGCGTCATCCTGCTGCTCTCGCTCAAGCCGCACGGCTCGGGGACGGCGGCCAACAGCCTGCCGGTGATCTCCTCGAACACGGCCGGGCCGGGTGGGTCGGGGGCTTCGGGCACGCCGTCCGGGACACCGTCGAGTACGGCCTCCGGCCAGGCGTCGGCCGGGTCGCGGGTGGTGACCGGGAGCGCGGTCGACACCCGGTACGGGCCGGTGCAGGTCCGGGTGACCCTCACCGGCGACCGGCTGAGCCAGGTGGACGTGATCCAGTACCCCTCGGAGAGCAACCGCGACTCGGAGATCGACAGCTACGCGCTGCCGCAGCTCAACCAGGAGGCGATCGCCGCCCAGAGCGCGCAGGTGGACAGCGTCTCCGGCGCCACCTACACCAGCGAGGGCTACCAGCGCTCGCTGCAGAGCGCGCTGGACCAGGCGGGGCACTGATGCTCCGGCACGTCGAGCACGCCATGGGGACGGTCTTCTCGTTCGCCGTACGCGACGCGACCGCCGACGACCGGCCGGCGCTCTCCCCCGCACTGGCCGAACTGCACCGGCTGGACGCGCTGTTCTCCACCTACCGGCCGGAGAGCGAGATCAGCCGGCTGCGTCGCGGCGAACTCACCCCGGCCGCCTGCGACCCGCTGGTCACCGAGGCGCTGGCGCAGTGCGCGACGATCGGCGCGCAGACGGGGGGATGGTTCTCCGCCGAGTACGCGGCCCGGGCGGGCGACGGAGGGCTCGACCCGACCGGGTGGGTCAAGGGCTGGGCGGTGGAACGGGCCTCCCGGCTGCTGACCGCGGCCGGCTACCCGCACCACAGCATCACCGGCGGGGGCGACGTGCAGACCTCCGGCGAGGCGGCCCCCGGCCGGCCGTGGCGGATCGGCATCGCCGACCCGGCCAGGCCGGGGCACCTGGTCGGCGTGCTGGCCGGCCGCGACCTCGCCGTCGCCACCTCGGGCACCGCGGAGCGCGGGGCGCACATCCTCGACCCGCACACCGGCCGGCCGGCGCGGGAGTTGCTCTCGCTCACCCTGGTCGGCCGCGGCCTGGCCCGGACCGACGCCTGCGCCACCGCCGCCTTCGCCATGGGTCCCCTGCGCGCCATGCGCTGGACGCAGTCGCAGCCGGACCTGGAGGCTCTGGCGATCCTCCCGGACGGCCGCCGGCTGGGAACGGCGGGCTTCGGCCGCCACCTGCTCCCGACCGGGGCCGCCTGACGCACGGCCGGAGGTTCCCGGGGGCGTCGAGGACGCCCGGCGGCGGACGCCCGGCGGCGGACGCCCGCCTCCGGCGCGGTGGCCGACTCCCGGCGGGGTCGGACGGCTCGGGAGCAGCGCGGAACCAGCCTCCTGGCAGCGAGATCCGGACGCCTCCGTCGAACGTCGCCGGCCTCGCGGCGCGCGCGGTTAGCGTCGGTCTGCCGCCGCCAGCCAGCAGTACCCCGGCAGAAGGAGCCCGATGCACCGCAGTACCGGCCGCCCCGATCCGCTGCCCGAGGAGAACGAGGAGCTGTCCCGCTGGACCTTCGGCGAACCGGCCGCCTTCCTGGTCGGCCCGCCGGCGCGGTGGCGGCGCTCCGTGGAGTCCGGCAGCTCGGACGGGCACCCGTGGTCGCTGGAGGTCCACTACCACGCCGAGCGGCGGCGGGTGCTGAGCGTGCGGACGATCCGCGAGCTGCCGGCCTCGGTCCGGCGCCGGCCGTTGGACGACCTCGCCTCTCCGCTGCTGAGCTTCCGGCTGCACCGGGCCGCGGCGGAGCGGGCGGCCACCGGCGTCCGCGAGCTGCTCGCCCGGGCCGGCCGCGGGATCGCCCAACTGCCCGAGCGGGAAGCCGCGCTGACCGTGGACGGCATCGAGGTCCGGGCCCGGATGATCGAGGCGTCGGACAGTTACGCGATCCGCGCCCGGCTCGCCACCCTGACGGTCGTGCTCTGCGCGGAGCACGGCGTGGACGTACCACCGGCGGTGACGCTGGTACCGCCCCCGGTACGGCGGCCGACGGAGGCCGAGCACTGACGGACCCGGACACTGACGGACCCGGGCACTGACGGACCCGGCGGGCTGACGGGTTCGGCGCCCGTCAGCGCACGGTTGACCGCCCGTCGCCGACCGCGGCTGACCGGCGACGGCAGCGGTCAGCCGTCGAGCCGGTCCAGGTAGTCGGTCACCGCGCCGGGGTGGTGCGGCGCCGAGGCGGTGAGCCCGAGGTGGCCGTCCGGGCGCACCAGCACCAGGGTGCCCTCCCGCGCCGCGTAGGCCGACCGGGCCAGCCCCCGCTCGTCGCGCCACCGCGCCACGCCGTCGGGCAGGCCGTGCGGCGAGCCGTCCAGCAGGCAGGCCCGGACGCTCGCACCGTGCGCGGCGACGGCCTCCCGCAGCACTCCGGCCGTGGTGTCGCCGAAGCCCAGCAGGGTGAAGTGCGGCCCGGCGAAGAACTCGAACAGCCGGACCGGTGCGCCGCTGGCGGCGTCCCGGCAGGGCGCGTCCGGGGCCCGGTCACCGGCCCGCAACCGCCCGCCGTCCCGGTCACCGCCCCGGTCGTCCAGCTCCCGGGCGAGCCGGCTCCAGCGGTAGCCGACCCCGAGGGTGCTGGTCTCCGGCGTCGACACCGTGTCCAGGCCGCCACCGGGCCGCCGCATCGCCGCCAGCACCGCGTCCAGCCGCGCCGAGCTGAGGTCGAGCGTCCAGGCGGCCACCGGCAGCCGCTCCTCCTGGTAGCTGTCCAGCAGCGCGGCCCCGGCCAGGCCGCCCGCCACCCGGGCGAGCTTCCAGCCCAGGTTGGCGGCGTCCTGGATGCCGGTGTTCATGCCCAGACCGCCCGCGATGGGCTGGACGTGCGCCGCGTCGCCGGCCAGCAGCACCCGGCCGACCCGGTAGCGGTCGACCATCCGGACGTTGACCCGGTAGGTGGAGAGCAGGTCGGCCCCGGTCAGCCGCAGGCCCGGCCGCCGGGCGTGCCGGTCGAGCAGCCGCTGGAAGCTGTCCAGGGACGGCGGGACCGGGCCGCCCGCGGCGTCCCGTTCGGGACCGGCCTGGAACCACCACCCGGCGCGGGTGCCCGGGATCGGACAGAGCATCACCCCGCCGTCCAGATCGATCCACTGGTGCCAGTAGCCGCGGTCCAGCCCGGTCAGTTCGACGTCTCCGCAGACCATCACCCGGTCCTCGGAGGTCCGGCCGGCGAACCGCAGGCCCGACAACGTGCGGACCGTGCTGTGCCCGCCGTCGCAGCCGACCAGGTAGCCGGCCGCGATCTGCCGCCCGTCCACGAGCCCGGCCCGCACACCGGTCTCGTCCTGGCTCAACTCCACCAGCTCGGAGTCGAGTTCGACCCGTACACCGAGCCCGGCCAGGCGGTCCCGGAGGATCTCCTCCAGCCGCCACTGCGGCAGCGTCCAGGGCCGGGCGTACGGAACGTCCGGGGTCGGGCCGGCCGCCGCGAGCGGGTCGGCGTCCGCGATCCACACGCCGTCCCGGTACTTCCGCATCGGCACCGGCGGCGCGCCGGACGCCAGCACCTCCTCGATCACCCCGAGGTCGGCGAGCACCTCCAGGCTCCGCTGGTTCGGCCCCTTGGCGCGCGAGCCGCGCGGATACCGCGCCGCCCGCTCGAGCACCCGGACGGCGACGCCCCGGCGGGCGAGGTCGCAGGCCAGGGTCAGGCCGGTCGGGCCGGCTCCCACGATCAGTACGGCGGTCATCCGGGTTCCTCCTCGATGTCCGGTGCTCGACCCTCCCACCAAAACGCAACCGAGTTAAAAAAGCAACCAGGAAAGACTTCACACCCAGTTGCCTTCCGGGTGCTACCGTGAACGCCGTGAACGAAGCGACCGGGCTGCGGGCCCGGAAGAAGGAGCGGACCCGCCAGGCCATCTCGGACGCCGCGATCGCGCTCTTCCTGGCCCGCGGCTACGACCAGGTGGCGGTGGCCGAGGTCGCGGCCGCCGCCGAGGTGTCCAAGCCGACGCTGTTCCGGTACTTCCCGACCAAGGAGGACCTGGTCCTGCACCGGTTCGCCGACCACCAGGGCGAGTGGGCACGGGTGGTCGCCGAGCGCGCACCCGACGAGCCGCCGCTGGCCGCGCTGCACCGCCACCTCGTGCGCGGGCTGCACGAGCGCGACCCGGTCACCGGGCTGAACGACGTCCGGGAGGTGCTCGCCTTCCACGGCCTGGTGTTCGGCACTCCGTCCCTCTGCGCCCACCTGGTCCACTACCGCGCCGCCGACGAGGCGGCGCTGGCCGAGGCGCTGCGCGCGGCGGCCGGCGCGGGGCCGGACGAGCTGGGCCCGCGGCTGGCCGCCGCCCAGCTGACCGCCGTGCGGGAGGTCCTGGCCCGGGAGAACTGGCGCCGGCTGACCGCCGGTCACACCGCCGACCAGCTCCTCCCGCAGGCCGAGGCGGCGGCCGACCGTGCCTTCGAGCTGCTCGCGACGGGCCTGGCGGGGCGCTGGGCCTGAGCCCGTGCTCACCCCCGCCCCCGCCCACGACACGCCGGGCGCGGGGGCGGGGGTGAGCCGGTGCCCCGACGGGGAGACTCTCGGACGTGGCAGAGAACGGTCAATCACCCCACGACGCCGGCTCCGCGCACGCCGGCGAGCAGCACGGCACCGCGCTGGGAAGCCGGCTGAACTGGCTGCGGGCCGGCGTGCTCGGCGCCAACGACGGCGTGGTCTCCACCGCCGGTCTGGTGGTCGGCGTGGCGGGCGCCACCTCCTCGGCCACCGCGCTGCTCGCCGCCGGCCTGGCCGGCCTGCTCGCCGGGGCACTCTCGATGGCCTCCGGCGAGTACGTCTCGGTGAGCACCCAGCGCGACACCGAGCGGGCCGCGCTGGCCCTCGAGCAGCGCGAGCTCGCCGAGCAGCCGGTCACCGAACTCGCCGAACTGACCGAGCTGTTGGCCGACCGGGGACTGACCGGGGAGCTGGCCCGCGAGGTGGCCGAGCAGCTCACCGCGCGCGACGCGCTCTCCGCGCACGCCCGGGTCGAGCTCGGCATCGACCCCGAACAGATCGTCAACCCGTGGCACGCCGCCGCGGCCAGCTGCGCGGCCTTCACCATCGGCGCGCTGCTACCCCTGCTCGCCATCGTGCTGCCGCCGACCTCGCTGCGGGTGCCGGTCACCGTGGTCGCCGTGCTCTGCGCGCTGGCCCTCACCGGCTGGGTCAGTGCCCGGTTGAGTGCCTCACCGGCCGGTCCCGCGGTGCTGCGCAACCTGCTGGGCGGCGGGCTGGCGATGGGCGTCACCTACGCGGCGGGCACCCTGGTGGGCACCGCCACCCGCTGAGTCGGTCGTGGCTCACCCGTCCACCGTGATCCGGAAGAGCGGCAGCACCCGCCCGGGGACCGACCCGGACGGCGTCTCCCCGATCCGCACCGCGCCCAGCCGGGCGTAGAAGGGCGCGGCGTTGGGGTCGGAGTCGATGCTCAGGCTGCGGAAGCCGAGCTCCCGAGCGGCGCTCACCACGTGCCGGTAGAGCAGGCTGCCCACGCCCCGGCCCATCGCGACCGGGTCGACGAAGAGCATCCCCAGCGAGCCGTGCGGGGCGTCGCCCTCCAGGGTGGCCATGCCGAGCAGCTCGCCGTCCCGCTCCGCGACCACCGCGCGGCCGATCACCAGGTCCTCCGGGCCGAGCGTCAGCTCCAGCCGGCAGGCGGCCATGAACGCCTCGTCATATCCCCAGTGCGCCTTGGAGCGCAGGACCAGCTCGGTGAGCGGACCGGCCTCCTCGGGCCGGGCGGAACGGACCAGCATCAGAGCCTCCGCAGGGGCGTCAGGGCCTCGACGGGCCGGGGACGCTCCACCGTACCGGCCGGCCGCAGGACGTCGGCAGCCGGTCACGGGGCACCGGTCCGGGCCCGCAGCCGGCGCAGCATCCGGGCGTCCTGGAACCCGGTGGCCCGGGCGGCGGCCTCCACCGTGCTGCCCTGCCCGATCAGGTGCTCGGCCCGCTCCACCCGGAGCAGCTGCTGGTAGCGCAGCGGGGTCAGCCCGGTGACCTCGGCGAACCGCCGGGTCAGGGTCCGTTCGCTGACGCCGCCGGCCGCCGCCAGGTCGGCCAGCTGGAGCCGCTCGGCGAACCGCGCGTCGATCAGGTCCTGCACCCGGTGCACGGCGTCGCTGAGGTGCGCGCGGTGCCGCAGCATCGCGCTGGCCTGCCGCTCCTCGCCGTTGCGGCGGGCGTAGACGACCATCTGGCGGGCCACCCGGGCGGCGGCGGCCGGCCCGTGCCGGACCGCGACCAGGTGCAGCGCGAGGTCGATGCCGCTGGCGATCCCGGCCGAGGTGACCACCCGGTCGTCCGCCACGTAGAGCACGTCGCGCGCCACGCGCGCCCGGGGGTAGCGACGGGCCAGCTCCTCCTGCAGGTCGTGGTGGGTGGTGCAGCGCCGGCCGTCCAGCAGGCCGGCCCGGCCCAGCGCGTCGGCCCCCGCGCAGATGCTGGCGACCGTCCCCCCGGCGCGGTGGTGGGCGGCCAGCCGTGCCAGCGCGGCGGCGCCGATCGGGCCGCTGGCGCGCAGCATCGGCCCCCGCCAGCCGGGGACCATCAGCAGGTCCTCGACCGAGAGCTCCGGCCACCGGGTCGAGGCGCGCAGCGGCAGGCCCTGCGCGCTGGGGACGTCCTCCTGCTCGGCCACGTAGTTGAGCCGGTAGTCGTGGCCGAGCCCGGCCGCGGTGGAGAACACCTGGGCGGGCCCGGCGAGGTCCAGCAGGTGCAGCTGCGGGACCAGCAGGAAGACGACGCGCGGCACGATCCGGTCAGCCTCCGATCGAAGTGGCGGCGGCCGGCCGGGTCAGTTCGGCCACCGTGGCGATGGTGGCGAACCGGCCGGCCAGCGCGTACTCGGTACGGGCGATGACCTGGTCGGTGGTCAGCGTGGTCGGGTCGGCCAGCAGCTCGGCCAGGCTCCGGTCGGCCGGGGCGTCCCGGTGCGGGATCGGGAAGGTCGCGGTCGCGTCGGTGACGAAGGTGACCTCGAAACCCAGGTCGGCGGCGAGCCGGGTGGTGGTCTCGCAGCACTGCTCGGTCTGGATGCCGCCGATCAGCAGGTGCCGGATCCCACGCTGGGTGAGCAACTGCTGCAGGTTGGTGGTGGTGAAGGCGTTGCGCGAGGTCTTGGTGAGCACCGGCTCGCCGTCCCGCGGCACCAGCCCGTCCATCAGTCGGACGTGCGGCGAGCTGGGGTCGAACGGCCCGCCGCTGCCGGGCTCGGTGTGCAGGATCCAGACCACCAGGTCGCCCTGCTCCCTGGCGGCGGCCACCAGTTCGTTGGTCACCTCGACGATCTCGGGGTTGGACACGGCCGCCCAGTTCGGCCGCTGACGGAAGGACTCCTGGACGTCGATCACGATGAGTGCGTTGGTCATGGCTCGATCCTGGTGGTTCCGGCGGGCTGCCCGGTAGGCACCATCATGCCGCGAACCGGACCGATCCGGTCAGCCGCCGTGTGCCGTCGACCGGCGCGGGACGGTCCCGCGACGACCGTGGACCAGACGTCCCCCGCCGGGTCCGGCTCGACCACGAACGGCTCCTCCGCGCACGCCCGGCGGCCGAGCGGCCCGGCTCGGGCGGTCGGACCCGGCACGGCTCCAGCGGGGGAACGCGCGAAAACCCCGCTGCCCAGTGGTGCGGCAGCGGGGTTCCAGGCCGAGTGGTCTACTTCTTCTTGTCCTTGTTGATCACCGAGGGCAGCATGACCAGACCCGAGATGATCACGAAGAGCGCGATCGGGATCCCCACGTACAGGCCGAGGCTCTGCGCGACGGTCAGCCCCTTGTACGAGCCGTCACCGCCGTCGGCGAAGGCGGGCGACGACATCAGCATCATCAGCGCAGCCACCGCGGAGACCGCACCGGCGCGCACAGCGTTCCTCTTGTCCACGTTTTCCAAGGTACCGGCCCTTTATCGGGGGCCGCTCGGCGGGGTCGACCTTCCGGGTTCGGCGCCCCGGCCGGCCCGGATCCCGCCGGCCCGGATCCCGCCGGCCCGCAGCCCACCGGTCAGCAGGCCGCCGAGGGCCAGCGCTCCGGGGGCGGCGGCCAGTCGCTCCAGGGTGACCGGGCGACCGGTGGCGTCGGCGACCGGGAGGCGCCAGTTGGGGTACTGGTCCCAGGTGCCGGGCAGGTTCTGCGGCCGGGGGTCGCCGACGGTGTCCGGCAACCAGACGCCGACCAGCTGGGCCGGGGTGGCCAGCAGGAAGCGGTGGAGCGCGGTCTGGTCCAGCGGGCCGCCGGTGGCGAGCAGGCCGAGCCGGACCAACTCGGCTTGCCAGTCGGCCAGTTCGGCGGCGGCCGCGGCCCGCTCCACGGCCAGCGGGCGGCCGAGCAGGCCGAGCTGGTGGCGCAGGTCCACGTGCTCGCCGGAGAGCCGGGCCGCGGTGCTCGGCAGGTCGTGCGTGGTGAGGGTGGCCAGGCAGCCGGTCCGCCAGCGCTCGGGCGGCAGCGGAGCGCCCTCGGCCGCCCAGTCGCGCTCGAACCAGAGCACCGAGGTGCCGAGCACGCCGCGCGCCGTCAACTGCTCCCGCACGCCGGGTTCGACGGTGCCCAGGTCCTCGCCGATCACGCTGGTGCCGGCCCGGTGCGCCTCCAGGGCGAGCACGCCGAGCATCGCCTCGGCGTCGTAGCGGACGTAGGCGCCCTCGGTGGGCGGGCGACCGGCCGGCACCCACCAGAGTCGGAACAGGCCCATCACGTGGTCGATCCGCAACGCCCCGCAGTACCGGGCGGCGGCCCGCAGCAGCTCCGCGTACGGCGCGTAGCCGGCCCGGGCGAGCGCGTCCGGGCGCCAGGGCGGCAGGCCCCAGTCCTGGCCGTGCGCGTTGAAGGCGTCCGGTGGCGCGCCGACCGAGATGCCGGTGGCCAGCACGTCCTGCAGCACCCAGGCGTCGGCGCCGCCCGGGTGCGCGCCGATCGCCAGGTCGTGGACCAGGCCGACCGCCATGCCGGCCCGTTCCGCGGCCCGCTGGGCGGCGCCGAGCTGCTGGTCCAGCTGCCAGGCCAGCCAGCGGTGGAACTCGACGGCCCCGGCCAGCTCGGCGCGGGCGGCGGCGACCTGCGGGGTGTCCGGCCGGCGCAGCGCCTTCGGCCAGTGCTGCCAGTCGCTGCCGTGCACCTCGGCGAGCGCGTTCCAGAGCGCGTAGCGCTCCAGCCAGTCGCCCTCGCGCCGGACGTACGCCTGGTACGCGGCCTCCCGCCCGGGCCCGCGCGGCACCGCGTGCAGCAGCTCCAGGGCGGCCCGTTTGAGGGCCCAGACGGCGTCCCGGTCGATCAGGCCGTCGTGCTCCAGCACCTCCGCGCGCAGCCGGCCGGCCTGCCGGGCCAGCTCCGCCAGCCGCTCACGGTCGGCCGGGCCGACGTAGGCGTACTCCGGCACGTCCTCCACCCGCAGGTGGACCGGGTCGGCGAAGCGCCGGGAGGACGGGCGGTACGGGGACGGGTCGGACGGGCTGCCGGGCACCCCCGCGTGCAACGGGTTGGTCTGCAGGAAGTCCGCGCCCAGCGCGCCCGCCGACCACTGCGCCAGTTCGGCCAGGTCGGCCAGGTCGCCCATGCCCCAGGATCGTTCGGAGAGCACCGAGTAGAGCTGGGCGAGGAACCCCCAGCCCCGGCCGCGCGGGGCGGGTGGCCGCTCGGGGGCGACGATCAGGTGCGCGCTCTCGGCGCGCTCGCCGAGCCACAACCGCAGCGTGTGCCGGCCGAGCGGGAGGTCGGCGGGCAGCCAGTGCGCCCGGCCGGCCGGCAGCCGCCAGTCGGTGCCGTCCTCGAGCGCGATCACCAGCCGGGCCTCGGCGGGCAGGTCCAGCGCGGTGCGCCGGCCGGCCCTGGTGACCAGGGTGGGCGGCAGCAGCCGGGCGGCGGTCCGCTCGCGGTGTTCGGCCAGCGCCCGGTCGACGGCCTCGGGGGTGGCGGCGTCGACGCCGAGCGCGGCGAGCACCGCGACCAGGGTGGGGGCGCTGACCTGGACCACCTCGGCGCCGGAGTCGTAGCTGCTCTCCACGCCGTGCGCGTGGGCCAGCGCGAGCAGCGCGGCGGGCGGGGCCGGGGCGTCGTAGGCGGGCGGCGCGCCGGCGGCCCGGGCCGGCTCGGGCGCGTCGGTTCCGGAGGCGTCGTCAGGGCGGTTGAGGTAAGCGGCCAACACGGTCTCCTGCGGGGCTCGGTGACACAGGACAGGGAGGAAGGACACGGGGGACGGAGGGCGGACACGGCAGCTCCACTCCTACCCGGGCGCCCTCGCGGCGACCCGCAGCGGCACGCCGGGGCGGGGGCGCGGGGCCGTGGTGCGGCGGCCCGGACGGGGACTCGGGCGGGGACTCGGGCGGGGACTCGGGCGGGGACTCGGGCGGCAGGCCGAGAATCGGATGATCAGCAACAAAAGGGTCATAAGCCCTCATCGCGTTGACAGTTGCCCTGTCAACTGGTGGGCTGTCACGGCGACGTCGGGCGCGGTCGGGCGCAGATCGCGGCCGCACGGTCGCGAACCCGCCGACCACCCCCTTCCGGCCGACTGCCCCGGCCGTCCAGGAGGCCTCCTTGCAGACCCGTGTGTCCGCCGCCGCGGGGAGGCGGCTACGGCAGCAACTCGAAGACAGCCCGGCCCTGCGCGAGGTTCTGCGGCACCCGGCGGTCCGGGTCACTCGGCGGGCCACCGCGCGCACCGCGCGCCGGGTCGCGCCGCGCACCGCGGACCGGCTGATCGCCGACCTCAAGGGCACCGAGCCGCTGCTCGCCGAGGTCCGCGCGGCCCGCACGGCCGAGCGGACCGGCACCGTGACGCACCGTCGGGCCGCGCTGCGGATCGCCGCCACCTTCTCCGCGGCGGCCGTGATCGGCGGCCTACTCGCGGTCGCCCCGGCCACCGCGCTCGGCCAGTCGGCCGCCTCGGCCGCGGTCAGCACCCCGTTCGCCACCCCCAACGGCACCCCGCTGGGCAACCTGGCCGACCCGCAGGTCTTCCCCCGCCCGCAGCAGCAGACGCTGACCGGCAAGCCGGTGACGGTCTCCTCCGAGGTGTTCCTGGTGGCCGCGCCGCAGGCCGACCCGGGCGCGCTGGCCGCCGTCCGCGAGGTGCTCGGCGACGCGGGCGCGCAGACCGTGCTCACCCCGCCGTCGGCGACGGACGCCCCGGCCGGCTCGCTGGTGGTGTACGTCGGAGGGGCCGCCGAGGGGTCGACCGGCGGCACCGAGGGGGTGCTGCACCAGCTCGGCGCCCCCGACCCGACCGGCCTGCCGTCCGGCGGCTACGTCCTGGCCGCCGGTCAACTGCCCACCACGGGCGGCTCGTTCGGTGCGGTGGCGCTGGCCGGCGTGGACCCCGCGGGCACCTTCTACGCGGCACAGAGCCTGCGCCAGCTGCTCACCGCGGTCCCGGCCGGGCAGGGCCAGGGCGGCTCGGGAAGCTTCGGCTTCCCCGGCGTGATCCTGCGCGACTGGCCGTCCGGCGCGCCGGTGCGCGGCACCGCGGAGGACTTCTACGGCACGCCGTGGACCAACGACCAGCGGCTCGCCCTGATGGACTTCCTGGGCGCCACCAAGCAGAACTTCTACCTCTACTCCCCCGGCGACGACCCGTACCGGCAGGCCCAGTGGCGCGACCCGTACCCGGCCGACCAGAACACCGACCTGCGGGTGCTAGCCGACCGG
Organism: Kitasatospora sp. NPDC024654; assembly: GCF_055559155.1. Lineage (NCBI taxonomy): Bacteria > Bacillati > Actinomycetota > Actinomycetes > Kitasatosporales > Streptomycetaceae > Kitasatospora > Kitasatospora sp. NPDC024654. The sequence continues at coordinate 30,652 of NZ_JBVHLF010000001.1, read as the reverse complement.
GCGCAGCAGAACCACGTCACCCTCGGCTACGCCATCGAGCCGGGCCAGAGCTTCTGCTACAGCAGCAGCAAGGACCTCGACACGCTGCTCGGCAAGCTGGACGCGATGCGTCAGATCGGCTTCACCGCCTTCCAGTTGCAGTTCCAGGACGCCACCTACGACTCCAGCCAGTGGCACTGCGCGGGCGACCGGCTGGCCTTCGGCACCGGCCCGGCCGCCGCCGCCCGGGCCCAGGCCAGGGTGGCCGCCGCCGTGCAGCAGCGGCTGATCGACCGCGACCCCGGTCTGGCGCCACTCTCGATCGTCCCCACCGAGGACCACCAGCAGGGTGCCAGCCCGTACCGCACCGCGCTGGCCGGCGCGCTGCCCAAGGGCGTGCAGGTCGCCTGGACCGGCGTCGGGGTGATCCCGGCGACGATCACCGCCGCGCAGACCTCGGCCACCGCCGCGCTCTTCGGCCACCCGCTGATGACCACCGACAACTACCCGGTCAACGACTCCACCCCGGACCGGCTCTACCTCGGCCCGTACACCGGCCGTGACCCGCAGGTGGCGAGCGGCTCGGCGGTGCTGCTGACCTCCGGCATGCAGCAGCCCACCGCCTCCCGGATCGCGCTCTCCACCGCCGCCGACTTCGGCTGGAACCCGACCGGCTACCAGCCCGACCAGTCCTGGCAGTACGCGCTGCGCTCGCTGGCCGCCAGTACCGTGCCCGGCAGCGCCGCCGACCCGAGCGGCGGGCCGGCCCTGGCCGCGCTCACCGCGCTGGCCGCCAACAGCTCCTCCTCGCCGCTCGCACCGCAGGAGTCGGCCTATCTGACCCCGCTGATCAACGCCTTCTGGGCGGCGTTGCAGCCGCCCACCGGCGGCACGATCGACCTCGGCAAGCTCCAGCAGGCCGCCGCCCCGCTGCGGGCCGCCTTCGACACGATGGCCGGCGCGGCCGACGCGCTGCGCGGCAACGACTCGCAGGCCACCCCGGCCGGCGACGACCTGGCCGCCGAGGCCGGGCCGTGGTTGGACCGGCTGAGCATCTACGGGCAGGCCGGGCAGGCCGCGCTGGACATGCTGCTGGCCCAGCACACCGGCGACGGCGCCACCGCCTGGCAGGCCCGGGTCACCCTGCGCTCGCTGCGCGACCAGCTCGCCCAGGGCGGCACCACGATCGGCGCCGGGGTGCTCGACCCGTTCCTGGACCGGGCGCTGAGGGCCGCCGACAGCTGGTCCGGGGTGACCGCCGGTTCGATCTCGCCGACCACCACGATGGGCAGCGCGACCGGACACGGCCCCCACCGGATGACCGACTCCTCGCCCGGCAGCTTCTACTGGACCTCCGCGCCGCCGCAGGTCGGCGACTCCTTCGGGATCAGCCTCGGCGACGGCCTCCCGGTCGGCACGGTCACCGTCGCCATGGGCGCGCAGCCCGCCGCCGACCCGGGCAGCGACGACGCCATCGCCGCGGCCGACGACTACCTGCACGACGGCGTCCTGGAGTACACCACCGGCGACGGCGGCTGGCAGCAGCTCGCCACCGTGCACGACCAGAAGACGGTCACGGCCAGCCTGCCGGCCGGCGTGGTGGTCCGGGCGATCCGGTTGCGCGCCACCGCGACCCAGCAGTCCGCCATCGCGGTGCGCGACTTCAGCATCACCGCGCCGGACGCCGGCAGGACCAGCGTCAGCGGTGGTCCGGCCCCGGCGCCCGGCTCCTCCCCGGCGGCCGTGCTGGACGGCGACCCGGACACCGCCTACCGGGCGGCCGCCCCGGCGACCCCGAGCGACCCCCCGCTCACCGTGCAGCTGGGCAGCACCCGGCCGCTGGACCGGCTGACCGTGCTGACCGACCCGACGGTGCACTCCACCGCGGCGGTGCAGATCCACCAGCCGGACGGCAGCTGGACCCAGATCGGCACCGTGCAGCCCGGCTACAACGAGCTGCCCGCGAACGGGCAGCGGACCGACGCGGTCCGGCTGGTCTTCCAAGCGGGCGGCGACGCGCCGGTGGTCAACCAGATCGTGCCCTGGTACGCGGACGACCCGGTCGCCCAGCTGACGCTGGCCGACCCGGTGCTCGACGTGGTGGCCGGCGCGACCACTCCCGCGAGCACCCGGGCCGTGGTGCAGGCGGTCCGGCCGGAGGGCGCGAACGGCGACGTGCACCTCGAGCAGCCGAGCACGCCGGCCGGCCTGACCGTCACCCCGGTCGCGGCGCCCGGCCAGCCGGGCTCGCCGGTGAGCGTGCCGCGCGGCGCCCAGGCCAGCGCGACGGTGCAGGTCAGCGCGGCGGCGGGGACGCCGTCCGGGACGTACCCGGTGCCGGTGGACTTCACCAGCAACGGGACGACCGTCCAGCAGACCCTCCAGGTGCACGTGGTGCCGCCGACCGGCGGCCCGGACCTGGCGCTCACCGCGACCGCCAGCTCCTCGGGTGACGCCTCGGCGAAGTACCCGGCCTCGGCGGTCACCGACGGCAACCCGGCCACCCGATGGGCCTCGAAGCCGGCCGACAACGCCTGGGTGCAGCTCCAGCTGCCGCAGGCCGCCGAGCTGGGCGAGGCCGTGCTGCACTGGTCGGACGCCTACGCCGCCGCGTACCAGTTGCAGACCTCGGCGGACGGGGTGAACTGGACCACCGTGGCGACCGTGGGCAACGGCCACGGCGGGACCGAGACGGTGCGCTTCGACGCGCCGGGCGCGGTGTACTTCCGGATGCAGGGGGTCCGGCAGGCCACCCAGTTCGGCTACTCGCTCACCGGGATCGAGCTCTACGCGGTGGCCGGCACCGGCGGCGCGGCCTCGCCGCCCGTCCAGCCGGGGCAGCCGACGCCGACGCCCACGCCCACGCCGTCCGGGCAGCCGAGCGGCGGGCCGAGCACGGTCCCGACCCCGACGCCGACCACCTCGCCGGGCGCCGTCCCGACCCCGACCGCCTCGCCCTCGGCCCAGCCCAGCCCGGGCGCCCCGCCGGCGCCCTCGGCCCCGCCCACCCCGGGCACCCCGCCGGCACCCCCGGCCTCGCCGACCCCGGGCGCGACCTGGCCGACGCACTAGCGGGCGGGACCGGTCCGGCACGCACCGCTGAACGGGTGAGTGCGGGCATACGGCGGGCCGGCGGCGCGCTCACCGGGAGCGCGGCGCCGGCCCATGAGGCGTACCGAAGGGTGCGGCCTTGGTGGTCAGGCGGTGAGGGCCTCCGGCTGCTCACCGCGGTGGACGGGGCGGGACCGGCCGATCGGGAGCTTGGCGGGCCCCGAGTGGTCGGTATGGTCGTGGTGTTCGAAGTCACGGAACTGGTCCGTGCCACCGTACGGCTCCAGGTAGGGCCGCCAGCGCGGGTCCTTGATCCCGGTTCCGATGATGCGCCAGGCCAGCCCGCTGGGCGGGGCCGGAGGTCGCTTCATCCGCCACCCGAGTTCGGTCAGGTGGCGGTCGGCCTTGACGTGGTTGCAGCGGCGGCAGGCCGCCACGACGTTGTCCCAGCGGTGCTGCCCACCGCGGCTGCGCGGAATGACGTGGTCGACGCTGGTAGCGGCGGCCCCGCAGTAGACGCAGCGCCCGTGGTCGCGGGCGAAGAGCGCGCGGCGGGTGAGCGGGACGGGCCCGCAGAACGGCACCCGGACGAACCGGGTGAGCCGAACCACGGAGGGCGCCGAAACGGCGCTGGTGGCGCTGTGCATGGTGACTCCCGATTCCTCCAGGCTGACCGCCTTGTGGTTGAGGACCAGGATGAGTGCGCGGCGCATCGATACGACGCCGAGTGGCTCGTAGGACGCGTTGAGGACCAGGACATGCGGCACGGATGCCTCCTTGGACGCCTGCGGCGCGTGGCTCGCGCCGGGACGAGCGGATGATCACGCTTTGTGGCGCGATCACCCCCAGTGTCGCCTTACGACTTTGTACGGCGCCACCATTACCGGGTAACAGGCCGGGGTGGCTTCGGTCATAACCCGGTGTTCTTGCTCTATGCCCAGACCTGCGGCGTGCTGCACTCGAACGGCCCGCGGGCGGTCCGTGGCGGTCCCGCGTGGGCGGTTCGGAGGGGAGGGAGGAGGGGGGAGGAGGGGGGGGGTGGCAGGGGTTGGGTGTTTGGGGGTGGGCAAAATGTCAATACGTGATGGTG
>NZ_JBVHLF010000001.1:0-26522 GCF_055559155.1 Kitasatospora sp. NPDC024654 | reverse complement strand
TCCCCCCCGCCCCCCCCCCCTCCCCCCCCCCCCCCCTCCCCCCCTCCCCCCCCCCCCCCCCCCCCCCCCCCCCCCCCCCCCCCCCCCCCCGGCCGGCGGGTTCGCCCGCTGCCGGGCGCTAGGCTGAGGCCACGGTCCACGCGCGCGGTGTGTCCGCCGGTGGGCCGTCATCGCGTGCCCTCTGCAGGAAGGTTTCACCGTGAGCTGGCCCGGTTCCCCGGCCCTCCTCCCCCTCGCCGCCGGCGCCACCCCGGCGCCGCTGCCGCAGCTGCCGACCAGCCCGGGGCAGGTCACCACCAGCGCCCGGGAGGCCACCGGCTGGCTGGACGCCAACTGGCAGAGCTGGGTCGAGGGCGGCCTGCGGATCGTGCTGATCGTGCTGCTCGCCCTGGTGCTGCGGGCGGTGGTGCGCAAGCTGATCAGCCAGTTGATACACCGGATGACCAAGGAGCCGCCGGCCGACACGGAGAGCAGCCGGCTGGGTGGACTGCTCGTCAACACCGAGCGGCGCCAGCAACGGTCGGCGGCGATCGGCTCGGTGCTGCGCAGCGTGGCGTCCTTCACCATCCTGGGCACCGCCGCGCTGATGGTGCTCTCGGCGCTGGGGGTCAACCTGGCGCCGCTGCTGGCCAGCGCCGGGGTGGCCGGCGTGGCGATCGGTTTCGGCGCCCGCAACCTGGTCACCGACTTCCTCTCCGGGGTCTTCATGATCATGGAGGACCAGTACGGCGTCGGGGACGAGATCGACACCGGGGTGGCCACCGGGACCGTGCTGGAGGTCGGCCTGCGGGTGACCAAGCTGCGCGGGGCCGGCGGGGAGATCTGGTACATCCGCAACGGCGAGGTGAAGCGGATCGCCAACATGAGCCAGGGCTGGTCCACCGCCACCGTGGACGTCCAGGTCGGCTACCGGGAGAACCTGGGCCGGGTGGAGTCGCTGATCATCCAGGCCGCCGAGGAGCTGGCCAAGGAGCAGCCCTGGGACGAGTTGCTCTGGGAACCGGTGCGGGTGCTGGGCGTGGAGTCGGTGGCGGCGGACAACGTGGTGCTGCGGGTCGAGGCCAAGACCATGCCGGGGAAGGCCACGCTGGTCTCCCGCGGGCTGCGGCAGCGGTTGAAGTACGTCTTCGACGAGGCCGGGATCAAGCTCAAGGAGGAGGCCGCGGCGAGCGCGCCGGCCGCTCCGCCGACGGACGCGCTGCCGCCCTCGGCGCTCTCCGACCCCGCGTCGGCCCGCTCGCTGGCCACCAAGCCGATCCCGCTGCCCACGCCCGAGGAGCAGGAGCACCTGAAGCTGCTCTGACCCCGCTCCGAGCGGCCCCGCGCGCGGAGAGCCCCGCACCCCCTCCCCGGGGGCCGCGGGGCTCTCCGCGTGTCCAGGGCCGGTGAATCGGCGGCCGTCCGGTCATTGACACCCCGCCGGGCCGGGCCTACGGTCCTCTTCAGCGATTGGAAACTTTACTAACAATCCACGTCGTGCCGGGCCGCCCAGCGGGGCCGTGACCTGCCGCACGATCCCCACCGCGGACGGAGGAGGATCAGCTCGTGACCGACACCACCCGCCCCACCGCTCCGTCCGCCGCGCCGCGTCCCGGGACGCCGAGCCGGCTGCGCGCCATCAACGACCGGGCCGCGCTCGACCTGCTGCTGGCGCACGGCCCGCTCTCCCGGACCCGGATCGGCGCGCTGACCGGGCTCTCCAAGCCGACCGCCTCACAGCTGCTGGCCCGGCTGGAGGCCGCCGGGCTGGTCGTCCCGGTCGGCACCACGGCGGGCGGCCCGGGCCCCAACGCGCAGCTGTACCAGGTGAATCCGGCCGCCGGGTACGTGGCGGGGCTGGACGTCACCCGGGACCGGATCCGGTTCGCGGTGGCCGACATCACCGGGCGCACGCTGGCCGAGCACACCCTCCCCACCCCGGGCCGGCAGGCCGCCGGCACGGTGGCCCGGGTCGCGGACGGGCTCGCCGAGACGGTCCGGCTGGCCGGGCTCGCCCCGGGCAGCCTGCGGGAGATCGCGATCGGCACGCCGGGGGCGCTCGACCCGGCCACCGGCAAGCTGCGCTACGCCGCCCACCTGCCCGGCTGGCACTCCCCGCACCTGCTCGACGAGCTGCGCGAGGCACTCGGCGCACCGGTCTCGCTGGAGAACGACGTCAACCTGGCCGCCGTCGCCGAGCAGGTGCTCGGCTCGGCGCGCGGCTGCCAGGACTTCGTGCTGCTCTGGGCCGAGGAGGGGATCGGCGCCGCGATCGTGATCGCCGGCCGGCTGCACCGGGGCTTCACCGGCGGCGCCGGCGAGGTCGGCTACATGCCGGTGCCGGGCGCTCCGGTGGTCCGCAACGTCCGCCGGGAGAACTCCGGCGGGTTCCAGCAGCTGGCCGGCGCCGCCGCGGTGCTCGCGCTGGCCCGGACGCACCGGATCGCCGGCCCGACGGCCGAGGCCGCGATCACCAGGGCGCTGGCCACCCCCGGCGCCGGGGACGAGTTCCTGGCCGTGCTGGCCAACCGGCTGGCCACCGGCCTGGCGGCGATCGTCGCGGTGATCGACCCCGAGCTGGTGGTGCTCTGCGGCGGCATCCCCACCGCCGGCGGCGAACGGCTGCGCGAGCTCGTCCAGGAGGAGCTGACCGGCCTGGCCGTGCCCCGTCCGGCGCTACGCAGCAGCACCGTGCCGGGCTCCCCCGTCCTGCACGGCGCCCTGCAGCGCGCCCTGACCGCCGCCCGGGAGACGGCCTTCACCACCGCCTAGCCCCGCTCCTCGGTTTCCCGCACAGCTCTCCCCCCTTCCCCCGCCCGGGGCCGACGGGCGATGACGCCTGCCCCGGCACCCCCAGGAGGACATCCGTGCCCAGCAACCGCATCCCCGCCCCCACCCCCACCCGCCCGCGCCGGCTGGCCGCCGCGCTCAGCCTGAGCACCGCCGTCGTCCTGCTGGCCGCCGGCTGCACCGGCACCGACTCCACCGGCAGCGCCGGCTCGGCCGACGGCAAGGACGTCACCATCACGTTCTGGCACGGCTGGAGCCAGCCCGACGAGAACGGCGCGATCAACGCCAACATCGCGAACTTCGAGAAGCTGCACCCGAACATCCACGTCAAGGTGGTCGCCAACGTCTCCGACGACAAGAGCGAGCAGGCGCTGCGGGCCGGCGGGCCGGACGCCCCGGACGTGGTCTCCTCCTTCACCACCGACAACGTGGGCAAGTTCTGCGCCTCCGGGGTCTGGACCGACCTCACCCCGTTCCTCCGGAAGGACGGCATCGACCCGGCCACCACCTTCCCCGCGCCGATGCTCAAGTACAGCCAGTTCCGGGGCGACCAGTGCTCACTGCCGCTGCTCGGCGACGCCTACGGGCTCTACTACAACAAGACCGAGTTCGCCGCCGCCGGCATCACCCGACCGCCGAGGACGCTCGGCGAGTTCGACACCGACGCGGTCAAGCTGACCATCGCCAAGGGCGACGGCTACCAGCAGCTCGGCTTCATGCCCGACTACCACGGTTACGAGACCGCCCCCGCGCACTACCTGGCCCAGTGGGGCGCCACGTACTTCGGCCCGGACGGCAAGTCCAACATCGCCACCGACCCGTCGGTCGCCGCCATGATGACCTGGCAGAAGAACCTGATCGGCCAGCTCGGCGGCTACGACAAGCTGGAGAGGTTCCGGACCACCTTCGGCGACGAGTTCAGCGCGAAGAACCCGTTCGAGACCGGGCAGGTGGCGATGGCCCTGGACGGCGAGTGGCGGACCGAGTCGATCGCCGAGGACAAGGCCTCGATCGACTGGGCCACCGCGCCGTTCCCGGTGCCGGACGCACTCGCCGACACCTACGGTCGCGGCTACCAGACCGGCACCATCATCGGGATCGCCCGCAGCAGCCGGAAGCAGGCCGCCGCCTGGGAGTTGGTGAAGTACCTGACCACCGACACCAACGCGGTGGTCAGCTTCGCCAACGCCATCCACAACGTGCCGAGCACCATAGCGGCGCTCAACTCGCCGCAGCTGGACGCCGATCCCCACTTCAAGACCTTCCTGGACATCGCCAGGAACCCGTACTCCAGCACCACCCCGGCCAGCATCAACGGCGGTGCGTACCAGGTGAGCCTGCAGAACCTCGGCTACGACTTCGAGAGCGGCAGGCAGAGCGACCTGGCGGCCGGCCTCGCGGCCACCGCCGAGGAGATCGACACCGCCGTGGACCAGGCGAAGTGAGCCACCGATGGCCCTGCTGAACTCCCCCCAGCCCGCGGCGCTGCGCCGCCGGCGCCGCCGGGAGGCGGCCCGTACGCTGGCCTTCCTCTCCCCCTGGCTGATCGGCTTCGCCGTCTTCTTCGCCTACCCGCTGGTCTCCACGGTCTACTTCAGCTTCATGAAGTACGACGGGTTCACCGCACCGGTCTTCACCGGGCTGAAGAACTGGCACTACGTGCTCAGCGACTACCCGTTCTTCTGGCAGGGCCTGCGCAACACGCTCTGGCTGGTCGTGGTGATGGTCTCGCTGCGGGTGGTCTTCGGACTCGGCGTCGGCATGCTGATCACCAAGGTCAGGACCGGCGCTGGCTTCTTCCGGACCGCCTTCTACCTGCCCTATCTGGCCCCGCCGGTGGCCGCCACGATCGCCTTCGCGTTCCTGCTCAACCCCGGCACCGGGCCGGTCGACCATCTGCTCGGCTCGCTCGGCCTGCCGCAGCCCGGCTGGTTCAACGACCCGAACTGGTCGAAGCCCGCGCTCAGCCTGCTCGCACTGTGGGGCATCGGCGACCTGATGGTGATCTTCCTGGCCGCGCTGCTCGACGTGCCCCGGGAGCAGTACGAGGCGGCGGAGCTGGACGGCGCCGGGCCCTGGCAGCGGTTCCGCTACGTCACCTGTCCGAACATCTCGCCGATCGTGATGTTCGCGGTGGTCACCGGGGTGATCCAGACCATGCAGTACTACACCCAGGCGATCGTGGCCGGGCAGGTCGCCAGCGGCGTGATCGGCGGCTCCGGGGAGCAGTTCGAACCCGGCTATCCGCAGGGCTCCACCTGGACCCTGCCGCAGATGGTCTACAACCTCGGCTTCCAGCGCTTCGACACCGGCTCGGCCTGCGTGGTCGCGCTGATCCTGTTCGCCATCTCGATGGCCTTCACCTGCCTGCTGCTGCGCCGCAGGTCCGGCTTCATCTCGGCCGAGGACTAGGACCGCCACCATGACCAACGCCCTCACCACGCCGCTGCGTCCGGCCGTTCCGCACACGCCCCGCACGACGGCGGCCCGGGCCGCCCGCCGCCGGGCCGTACTGCACTGGACGGCGGTGCACGCGACCGCCGTGGCCGCCGCACTGTCCTTCCTGCTCCCGTTCGTCTTCGTCTTCCTCACCTCGGTGATGACGGACCGCCAGGCACTCACCACCGACTACTGGCCGCAGCACTGGCAGTGGGACAACTACGTCAAGGTGTGGCAGACGCCCGGGTTCCTCACCTGGTGGCGCAACACCCTGGTCTACGCGGGCGCCGGCACGCTGCTGACCGTCGTCTCGAGCGTGCCGGTGGCCTACGCGCTGGCCCGGTTCCGGTTCCGCGGCCGCAACCTCGCCCTGATGGCGGTGGTCTCGATGATGATGCTGCCACCGCAGGTGACCGTCGTCCCGATGTACCTGTTCTGGGCCAAGCAGCTGCACCTCACCGGCACGCTCTGGCCGCTGATCATCCCGATGGCCTTCGGGGACGCCTTCTCGATCTTCCTGCTGCGGCAGTTCCTGCTCACCATCCCCCGCGAGTACGTGGAGGCGGCCCGGATCGACGGCTGCGGGGAGTTGCGGACCCTCCTGCGGGTGATCCTGCCGATGGCCCGGCCGGCCGTCGCGGCGGTGGCGCTGTTCCAGTTCTTCTACTGCTGGAACGACTACTTCGGGCCGCAGATCTACTCCAGCGAGAACCCGGGCGCCTGGACCCTCTCGTACGGGCTGGAGTCGTTCAAGAGCGCCCACCACACCAACTGGAACCTCACCATGGCGGCCACCCTGCTCGTCATGGCACCGGTCATCGTGCTGTTCTTCTTCGCGCAGAGGGCCTTCATCGAAGGTGTGACACTGACAGGGGTCAAGGGCTGATGTCCCTCAAACTCGCCGTCGTGGGCGGCGGTTCCACCTACACTCCCGAACTCGTGGACGGCTTCGCCCGGTTGCGGGACAGCCTGCCGGTCGCCGAGCTGGTGCTGATCGACCCGGCGACCGAACGGCTGGACCTGGTCGGGGGGTTGGCCCGGCGGATCTTCGCCCGGCAGGGCCACCCGGGCACCGTCAGCACGACCGGCGACCTGGACGCCGGAGTGGCCGGTGCCGACGCGGTGCTGCTGCAACTGCGAGTCGGCGGGCAGGCCGCCCGGGCCGAGGACGAGACGTGGCCGTTGGAGTGCGGCTGCGTGGGCCAGGAGACCACCGGGGCAGGCGGGTTGGCGAAGGCGCTGCGAACCGTACCGGTGGTGCTCGACATCGCCGAACGGGTGCGCCGGGCCAACCCCGCGGCCTGGATCGTCGACTTCACCAACCCGGTGGGGATCGTCACCCGGGCGCTGCAGACCGCCGGGCACCGGGCGGTCGGGCTGTGCAATGTCGCGATCGGGTTCCAGCGCAAGTTCGCCGCGCACCTGGGGGTCGCGCCGGAACGGGTGCGGCTGGACCACGTCGGGCTCAACCACCTGACCTGGGAGCGCGGGGTGACGCTGCTGGACTCCCCGTCCAGCGGCTCGGGCCGTGAGGTCCTACCGGAGTTGCTGTCCCGCTTCGGACCGCGGATCGCCGAGGACCTGCACCTGCCGCTGCCGGTGATCCGGCGGCTCGGCGTGGTGCCCTCCTACTACCTGCGATACTTCTACCAACACGACGTGGTGGTCGAGGAACTGCGCGCCACCGGCTCACGGGCATCCGAAGTCGCCTCCATCGAAGGGGAGTTGCTCTCGCTGTACGCGGATCCGACGCTGGACACCAAGCCCGGGCTGCTCGCCCGGCGCGGTGGCGCCTTCTACTCGGAGGCAGCCGTACAGCTGATCGCCGCCCTGCTCGGCACCGGCCTCTCGGGCTCCCAGGTGGTCAACACCCGCAACGACGGCACGCTGCCCTTCCTGCCCGACGACGCGGTGATCGAGGTGCCCGCGGAGGTGGACGCCGACGGCGTGCGGCCGCTGCCGCAGCGTCCGGTCGAACCGCTCTTCGCCGGGCTGATCGCCGCCGTCACCGCGTACGAGCAACTCGCCCTGGAGGCCGCGCTCGAGGGCGGCCGGGACCGGGTCTTCGACGCCCTGCTCGCCCACCCACTGATCGGCCAGCTCGACCTCGCCGACCGACTGACCGACCGGCTGCTCGCCCACAACCGCGCGCACCTGCCGTGGGCCTAGGGGGACCTTCGATGCCACAACCGCCCGGAGTACTGGCCATCGACGCCGGCAACAGCAAGACCGACGTCGCACTGGTCGGCGCCGACGGCACGCTGCTCGGCACCGCCCGGGGCGGCGGCTTCACCCCGCACCTGGACGGACCGGAGGCCGCCGTGGCCGCCCTCGCCCCGCTGGTCGCGGCGGTCTCCGGGCGTGGCACCCCCGGCGGCCCGGTCGCCGAGCACCTCAGCGCCTGCCTGGCCAACGCCGACCTCCCGGTGGAGGAACGGCGGTTGGAGCGGGCCCTCGCGGACCGGGGCTGGGCGCGCACCGTCACCGTCGTCAACGACACCTTCGGGCTGCTCCGGGCCGGCACCGACGCCCCTCACGGGGTGGCCGTGGTCTGCGGTGCCGGCATCAACTGCGCCGGCCTGCTCCTGGACGGCCGCACCGCCCGGTTCCCCGCCCTCGGCCCGCTGACCGGCGACTGGGGCGGCGGCGGCAGCCTGGCGACCGCGGCCATGTGGCACGCCACCCGCGCCGAGGACGGCCGGGGCGAGCCGACCGCGCTCGCTCCGGCGATCGCCCGTCACTTCGGACTCCCCACCGCGGGCGCCGTCGCGGAGGCCGTCCACCTCTCCCAGCTCCCCGCCACCCGCCTGCACGAGATCGTCCCGCTCCTCTTCACGTGCGCGGAGGCCGGCGACCCGACCGCCCTTCACCTCATCGACCGCCAGGCCGACGAGATCACCCGCCTGGTCCGAGTCGCCCTCACCCGCCTGGACGCCCTCTCCACCCCCATCCCCCTGGTTCTGGGCGGCGGCATCCTGGCCGCCCGCCACCCCCTCCTGTTGGACAACCTCACCACCCGCCTGACCGCCCTCGCCCCGCTCGCCCAGCCCCGCGTCATCACCGCTCCCCCGGTACTGGGCGCCGCCCTCCTGGGCCTCGACCACCTGGCGCAGGCGGCCCTGGGCGGTGGCCCCGAAGCCCAGGGCCGGCTCCGCGCGGCCTACCCGGCGAGCACCGCCGAGCCGGTCGTCCAGAGCTGACCGGACCCGAACCCGTGCGACGCGGGCAGGCCTTGCCAGAGCGCCGTGCTCCCGCCGCCCGGACCACGCGGTGCGCACCGCCGGGATCGCGCGGACAACGCCGACAGGGGCGACGACGGCCGATCGGGTCCCCGGGAAGGCCGCGGAGTCGATACCGGCGAGCGACGTCCCGGCCACGGATGCGGCGACCCGGCGGCGCCGGTGGCTCGGGCTGGGGTTCCGGGCCCGACTACCGTCCGAGGTGGACCTGGACGACGGCGTACCGGCCGGTGGTTCGCCAGGGCTCCCCCGTCCCGTCGAGCTCGGCGACCGCGGCCGCGCCGACGCCGACGATCACGTCCGACTTGAGCGTCCGCAGGGCGGCCACGGGTGACGGGAAGTGGCCCGCCGCGCCGGCGAACGGCGTGGTCGGCGGCCACCGCCGATCGCCCACCAGGCGGCGGTAGTTGAGGTCACCCTTGAGGATCGTCAGCGCCGCGCCGGTGAACTCCGCCCGGAGGTCGGCGGGCAGGTCGTGGAACGGCAGTGGCGCGCAGAAGAACGGGTGCGCGCGGACCACGAGCACGGCGTCGTTCATCGCCCGCCACAACCGGTGGCCGATCGCCGCGGCCTCCGGCCCGGGTGCGCGGCGAAGGCGCTCCACCGTCGCGAGGACGTCCGCCATCGTGGCGTCGGAGACGTAGTACGGCTGCGGCTTCACCTGGAGCGTGACCTCGGCCGCCAGCCCGCTCACCAGGAGGTGGTCGATCAGCACCAGGTCCGGCAGCAGCTCCCGACCGGCGTTGTCCGCGACCAGGCAGACCCGCCCGCCCCTCGCCCCTTCCAGCCCGGCCCACAGCACCGGACCGTCATCGACGATCACCCTCGAAGGCGTCCCCGCCTCCGCCCCCGCGGTGATCTGGAAACCGAGGTCGGCGCGGTTCCCCCACAGCGCCGACGACAGCAACGCCTCCCGCCGGCCCGCCTCCGGAAGGTCCCGGAGCCCGCCGAGCGCGGCGAGCTCGTCGTCCACGGCCGCACCGGCCAGCTCCGCGCCCTTGAACGGTCCGAACGGGTCGATCCCCTGCCAGGCCCCCGGCCGGAAGTACCCCGTCGCGTCGAGCAGCCGCCGGTAGAAGTAGCTCTCGGCCCACAGGAACGGCGCCTCGCCCCACGGCAACCCCCAGAGCCCGCGCCCCCACTCCACCCACCGGGCGTGGTCGTGGGCGTCCTCCCCCAACGGCTCCAACACCCCCGTGGTGCTCTCGACCAGCAGCCGCCCGACCGCCGCCCGCTCGCCCGGCCCGTACGGCAGCGCGTCGAGCACCTGCTGAACGAGCTTCGGATGCCGCTCGTGGAAGACCCCCCACGCAAAGGAGCCGGGGACATCGCTGCGGATCACGGGCGCGGTCGACACGTACGGACTCGTCTCTCTCGTCATCGGCAGCGCGGCCGCCGATCTCGGGGCTGACGAAGCCAGTCTCGCCGAACCGCCGGAGCGGCGCCGTGCCAGCCACCCTCGACCACGAGCCGTCCGACACCTCGGGAGTCGACGCCCTCGGACAGCCCGCCGAGCCCGGTGCCCTGCCACCAGGTCAGTACCGGCTTCCCCTCGTAGGTCTGCTTCCGGAAGTCGGCGGCCTCCTGGCCCGCCGGCACGGCGTGCGACCAGACGACCTTCCCGCCGTCCGGGCTGAGGATCTCCACGCCGCTGGCGTAGCTGCTCGTACTGGAGGACGGCGCGAGGAAGAGGTCACCGCCGCCGGTTCCGGCCTTGTCGGTCAACACGGTCACCGGTGGCAGCGGCAGGCTGCCCGAGGCCGATACCGACGTCGATACCGACGTCGATGCCGATGCCGACGTCGATGCCGATGCCGGTGCCGGTGCCGGCACCGACGTCGACGCCGCGGCGTTCGTCACCGGCAGCAGGCCGGCGATCGCCACCGTCACCGCCGCGGCCACCGTCCGCGCGGCCCAGGTCTTCTCGCGCATGTCGATCCTTCTTCCCGCAGCCCGGAGCTGAGATGGGTGTCTTCGCCAGATGAACGGCACGCGGACGCGTCGCCGGATCCGGCGACGTGGTGCGGGAGGACGGCTACCGGGACCGGATGGGCCGGTGCCGTTCGGGGAGGCGCGCGTGGCACGACGTGCCGGGGTCACCGCGGGGTGACGCGCGCGCCGTTCAGCAGCCCGAAGGCGCGCCGGGACACAGGCGGTGTCGTACCCACATGCCTGTCCCTCCAGCTGCTCGGCTCGCCCCGGTCAGGTGGTCAACTCGACGGTGGGCGACGGCGGTTCGCGGACTCCCGCGCAGTCGTCGCGGCCAACCCCAACGGTACGGCCCGACTGTGAACTGACGATCTCGGCAGTGTGAAGGCGCCCGGAGGCGCTACCGCGCCGTCGCGCCCAGGGTGGCCAGCGCCGCCACCGGAACCGGGTACGGGGTGGCCGGGGGCAGCAGGGCGGTCGCGGCGTCGCGATCGCCGGCGCGTACCAGCGCACGGATCGCGTGCGCCTGCGGGGTGACGTCGCGGACGGACCGCAGCCACCGGTCGGCGTATTCGCGGGCGGCGCGGCCCCTGAGGCCCAACTGTAGTGAACGATAGGGGAGTTGATTCATCTCGAGATCGCGTTCCGGATCCCACTGGACGCGGACCTCAGCGGCGCGCAGCCGGGCCGCCCAGGCCGCACGGACCGAGTGGACGTCGCGGTCGTAGTGGCTGAGGCAGGCCTCGGTCAGCGCGCGATCGAAGCCCTCCCGACTGATCTCCAGGGCGAGCACCCGCTCCTGGCCCGGCTTGGTGCCCCAGCCGCTCCGGTACATCATCCAGAGGAAGCTGGGCTTGATCCAGGTCATCCGGGAGCGGCTCCAGCTGTCCGGGAACCGCCCGTGCGCCGCCGCGTGGTCGCCGATCTCCGGGTTGTAGGCCTGGTAGACGGTAACGGTGTGCTCGGTGTGGAGCGCGCGGACTTGTCGGTAGATCGCCACCCGGGTGAGTCTGGCCCGCGTGGACGTGGGCAGCCAGTGATTTACGGGCGACCAGTGGTTCATGAGGGGCCAGTGATCCGGCAGCGGCACGCGCTCTTGTGCCGGCCGGACCCGAGCGGGACGCTGCCGGACATGACACAGCCACAGCCGAACTTCGGTGACTACCAGTACGAGATCTACCTCAACGGCCTCGACGACATCACCCCGCCCTACCCGATGACCTTCGCCGGGCTGGCGGGCGCGGCCGAGGCGGTGCTGCCACCGGGCGTGTGGTCGTACGTGGCCGGTGGGGCCGGGGACGAGCGGACCCAGCGGGCCAACGTGCGGGCGTTCGAGCGGTGGGGGCTGGTGCCGCGCATACTGGCGGGGGCGGCCCACCGCGATCTGTCGGTCGAACTGTTCGGACTGCGGCTGCCCTCACCCCTCCTGATGGCGCCGGTCGGGGTGCTCGGGATCTGTACCGAGGACGGGCACGGCGACCTGGCCACCGCCCGCGCCGCCGCCCGGACCGGGGTGCCGATGGTGGCCTCCACCCTCTCCACGGACCCGCTGGAGCAGGTGGCCGAGGCGTTCGGCGACACCCCCGGCTTCTTCCAGCTCTACGCCCCGAACGACCGCGAGCTGGCCGCCAGTCTGGTGCGGCGGGCCGAGGCCGCCGGGTTCCGGGCCATCGTGGTCACCCTGGACGCCTGGACCATCGGGTGGCGACCGCGCGACCTGAGCACCGCCAACTTTCCCCAGCTGCGCGGCAACTGCCTGGCGAACTACACCTCCGACCCGGTCTTCCGGGCCCGCCTGCCGAAGCCGCCGGAGGAGGACCCGCAGGTCGCCGCCGCACTCTGGGCCGGGCTCTTCGGCAACCCGCTGGGCTGGGCCGACCTGGCCTGGCTGCGCTCGCTCACCGACCTGCCGCTGATCCTCAAGGGGGTCTGCCACCCGGAGGACGTCCGCCGGGCCAGGGACGGCGGGGTCGACGGCTTCTACTGCTCCAACCACGGCGGGCGGCAGGCCAACGGCGGCCTGCCGGCACTGGACGCCCTGCCCGGGGTGGTCGGGGCGGCCGGCGGGCTGCCGGTGTTCTTCGACTCCGGCGTCCGCTCCGGCTCGGACGTGGTCACCGCGCTCGCCCTCGGCGCCACCGCCGTCGCCGTGGGCCGCCCGTACGTGTACGGGCTGGCGCTCGGCGGGACCGACGGCGTGGTGCACGTGCTGCGCGGCCTGCTCGCCGAGGCCGACCTGCTGATGGCGGTGGACGGCTACCCGAACCGGGCCGACCTCACCCCGGCCGCCCTGCGCCGGGTGGTGGCGGACTGAGACCGACCGGCGGATGGCGGGCGGTCCAGCGGATGGCGGACGGTCTAACCGAGGAGCTCCTCGGCGACCCAGGCCGCGAGCAGCTTGCCGCAGTGGTCCACCGAGTCGCGCCAGGCCCGCGCCGCGCCCTCGCCCGCCTCGTCGCTGACGTGCTTGACCAGCCGGACCGGCACCCCGGCCCGCCGGGCGACCGCGGCCAGCGCGTAGCCCTCCATGTCCACCAGGTCGGCGCTCTGGGCGAGCCGCTCGCGCGCGGCCGGGTCGGAGACGAAGAGGTCGCCGGTGGCCAGGGTCGGGCCGTCGGCGGCCAGGTCGAGCGGGAGGCCGGTGTCCCGGCCGGTCAGCAGGTGCAGCACGGCGCTGTCCAGGTCGTGCTGGAACACCCGGGCGATCTGGTGGGTGCGCCCCTCGAGGCCGGGCCGCAGCGCGCCGGCGGTGCCCAGGTTGACCACCTCGGACGGCCGCGGGCCCTGGGCCAGCACGGCGGCCAGTGAGGCGGCGGCGTTGACCTTGCCCATGCCGGTGAGCAGCACCGGGAGCCGGTCGCCGAGGTGGGCGGCCTCCTCGGCGACGGCCAGCACGAGAAGCGGACGGTCGGGCGCGATGGTACCGATCAGCTGCATGCCGCCATGGTAGTCAGGGCCCGGCCGGACGTTCCGTCAGTCCCCGGCACCGTAGCGATGGCGCAGGTTGGGGTCGTCGAGCCACCACGGGCGCATGCTCTGCTCGTCCGGGACGGCGGCCGGAACCGAGGAGGCGGCCGAAGCGGCCGCGACCGCCGCCTCGTACTGGGCGTCCAGCGCGGCGTCCACCGCGGCGTTCTCCTCCCGGCCCTCCACGATCATGCGGCGCACCAGCGCCACCAGGAAGGGCAGCCCGACCAGGTCGCCGAGCACCCACAGGCAGGTACCGCCCCAGACCTGGTCCTGCGCCAGGCTCGGACCCCACGGGCGGGCGAGGACCGTGTAGTAGTGGTCCGCGACGATGTTCCCGCCGTAGATCAGCACGAGGCCCAGGCCCGCGTCGAAGATCACCTCGGCGAAGACGATGAAGAGCCCGACCAGGTGCGGGTACTCGTGGCCGACCGGGTCGATCTGCAGCCGCGGCCAGAAGTAGGCCAGGCCCAGCAGCACCAGGGACACGTGCAGCCCGATGTTCCAGGCCCCGCTGCTCAGCGACTTCTCGTACCAGGGGGTGAAGAAGAGCAGCCAGGGTGGCGCCATCAGCAGCGCGGTGGAGACCGCGGGGAACATCAGCAGCTTGGACGGGCGGCTGCGCAGCGCCCGCAGGATCCGCTCCCGGCGGGCCGGCGGCGAGGTCTCCACCAGCAGCGAGACCGGTGCGCCGAGCGCGAGCAGCAGCGGCACCAGCATGAGCAGCAGGATGACCTGGATCGCCCGGTCGGTGAAGAGGATCCGCTCGTAGACCCCGACCCCGGAGCAGGTGAGCCACACCCAGAGCAACAGCCCACCGAGGAAGGAGACGGTCCGGGTCGGCTGCCAGCGCGTCCCGGCCCGGGCCAGCCGGCGCACGCCGAGCAGGTAGCCGACGGCGAGCAGCGCCGAGAGGGTCAGGACGACCGGCTCGGCCGTCCAGGAGGCGGCCAGGTCGGACCACTGCCAGGGCGGCGGTCCGTGGTAGCCGGTGGCGGCCAGGTCTGACATCTGCATTCTTCGCGCTCCATGCTCCACCCGGGTGCGGCGGGTCCTCAGCCATCATGGCCGACCGTGGGACGATCACCGGCGGCGGGGCACCCGGGCGGCGCGGCGCGCGGGAGAACCGCATAGGGTGCCCCTCGCGTCTTGGGCCCCGGGTTGGTACGGGCCGGCGGACCGGTGCGGGCGGCCGGCCCGGGTCCGACACAGGTCGCGTGTGGCCGTCCGACCGAGTGGCCATACTGCTGGCAACGGGCCGCCACCCGATCGTCGGGCGGCCCCTGGGGGAGCGGCGGGGGTACGTATGGAACGCATTAAGGACGGTGGGGTCGCGCCGATCCCGCGTACGATGACGATCACCTGCGACCGGCTCCCGGGCGGCGACTGCGCCCAGGCCCCGGCAATCCAGGTGATCGGCCCCCCGCTGCACCCCGAACCGTACGGCGCCGCCAACCACCTGCCGTAGACCGAGGAACCGAACAGCAGCAGAAGGAGGGGGAAGAGCGTGGCGTTGACCGGATCCGCCGGCCCGGTGCTGAGCCGGGAGGAGGTGGACCGCGAGCTGGCCCGGCTGGGCGCCGAGCGGGAGGCCGTCGAGGCGGCCCTGCTCGCCCTGCAGGACCACCCCGGGCGACGGTTGCTGGAGGGCGCGACGCTCACCGGCGGCACCGCGGAGCGCTGGTCGCTCGCCGCCCAGGGCCTGACCGCGCTCTGGACGCTCTTCGACCGCTACTCCGAGGCGCTCGCCTCGGCCCGCGCGGTGCGCTCGCGCCGGGCCCGGCCCAGCTCGCCCGAACTGGCCGAGCTCAGCGAGCTGCTGCGCGGTCCGGCGGTCACCGTTTCGGGTGGCCAGCTGCCCGACGCGGTGGGCCGGCTCGGCGGTCCGGCCCGGCTGGTGGAACAGGTCAGCCTGGCCCAGCTGATGGAGCGGATGAACGCCTGGTACGCCACCGTGCTCGACGTGGTGAGCGCGGCGGACGCGGTCTGGTCGGCACTGCCGGCCCGGATCGACCTGCTGCTGGCGGAGTTGCGCCGGGTCCGGACGCTGGCCGGCTCGGTCGGGGTGCAACCCGGTGCCCACCCGCTGGCCGATGATCTGGCCGGCCTGGAGAGCGAGTTGACGGCGCTGCGGGCCGAGGTGCTGAGCGACCCGCTGGCGCTCTGGCGGTCCACCCAACCGGCCGGGGACGAAGGGGAGTTGCTCTCCCCGGCGGCCACCGGCACGGTGGACACCACGCGATTCGACCACGCCGGGCGGGCGTTGGACGGCATCCGGGTGGAGCTGGAGCAACTGCTGCGGCTGCGCGACGAGGCGGACGAGCGGCTGCACCAGGTCGCCGACCTGCTGCAGCGCGCGGACGCCACGCTGGCCGAGGCCCGCCGGGCGCGCGGCGAGGTGCTGGCCAAGATCGCTGCGACCGAGGTCCCGGCGGTGCCGGGTCCGCTCTCCTCGCTGCGCGAACACGTCCGGCTGGCGGCCGAGTTGCGCCAGGGCGGGCACTGGCTCCGGCTGGCGCCGCTGCTGGACGCGCTGGAGGAGGAGGCTGCCGCCGAGCTGGCCCGGGCCCGGCAGTCGCTCGGCGAGGTGACCCAACCGCTGGCCGTCCGCGCCGAGCTGCGCGGCCGGCTGGACGCCTACAAGGCGATGGCGGCGCGCTACGGGCTGGCCGAGGACCTGGAAGTGATCGAGCGTTACGAGAAGGCCCGCTGGCTGCTCTGGAGCGCGCCGTGCGACCTGCGCGCGGCCGCAGCCGCGGTGACCCGATTCCAGCAGGCGCTGCGCCCGGCCGGCGGGCCGCGCGGCGGGCAACCGAACGACGGCCGGCCGAACGGCCAGGGGGAGACGGTGTGATGGGCGAGGCGTGCGTGCGGCCGGAGTGCTCCGGCAGCGGCGTGATCGACGCGGACGGCTACTGCGACGAGTGCGGGCTGGCCGCGGCGGGCCGGTCGGCCGGCGGCGGGACCGGCCCGGTCGCCGTCGCCGTGGCCGTGCCGCCCGCGGCGGGCGAGCCGTGCACCCGGGCCGGCTGCTTCGGGCGGATCGACGCGGACGGCTACTGCGACGAGTGCGGGCTGGCCGCTGTCGCCGGCGCGACGACGGGTACGGCCGTGCCCGCGCCCCGGAGCGACTCCGACTCGGCCCGTTCCACGCGCACCGGCTCGGCCCGTTCGATGTCCGGCCGCTCCCGCTCGCACCGCTCGACCCGGACCGGCACCCGCGGCTCGGTCTCGGTGCGCAGCAGCAAGGGCACGATCGGCAGCACCTCGCGCGGCCGGCTCGGCGCGGGCCTGGTGACCGTCCCGCCGGTGCCGACGGCGGACCCGGCCGGCGCGGTGCTGGAGAACCCCGAGGTCCCCGAGCGCAAGCGGTTCTGCAGCAAGTGCGACGCGCCGGTCGGCCGGGAGAAGAACGGTCGTCCGGGCCGTCCGGACGGCTTCTGCACCCAGTGTGGGAGCGCCTACTCGTTCACCCCGAAGCTGCGCCGGGGCGACCTGGTCGGCGGCCAGTACGAGGTGCTCGGCTGCCTGGCGCACGGCGGGCTGGGCTGGATCTACCTGGCTGTGGACCGCCGGGTCTCGGACCGCTGGGTGGTGCTCAAGGGCCTGCTGGACACCGGCGACGAGGACGCCCTGGCGGTGGCCATCGCCGAGCGCCGGTTCCTGGCCGAGGTGGACCACCCGAACATCGTCCGCATCATCAACTTCGTCGAACACCCGGACCTGGCGTCCGGCTCGACCGACGGCTACATCGTGATGGAGTACGTCGGCGGCAAGTCGCTCAAGGACATCGCCAACGAGCGCCGTACCCCGGACGGCCGGCGCGAGCCGCTGCCGGTCGAGCAGGCCATCGCGTACGCGCTGGAGGCCCTGCCGGCCCTGGGCTACCTGCACAGCCGGGGCCTGGTCTACTGCGACTTCAAAATCGACAACGTGATCCAGAGCGGAGACTCGCTCAAGATCATCGACATGGGCGCGGTCCGCCGCTTCGACGACGACGGCCCGATCTACGGCACGGTCGGCTACCAGGCCCCGGAGATCGCGACCGACGGCCCCTCCCCCGCCTCCGACCTCTACACGGTGGCCCGCACCCTCGCGGTGCTCACCTTCGACTTCCAGGGCTACAGCACCCAGTGGGTGGACGAGCTGCCCGGCCCCGAGCAGATCCCGGTCTTCGCGCAGTACGAGTCCTTCTACCGGCTGCTGGTACGCGCCACCGACCCCGACCCGAGCCGCCGGTTCGGCTCGGCCGAGGAGATGGCCGACCAGCTGACCGGCGTGCTGCGGGAGATCCTGGCCCTCCAGGACGGCCGGCCGCGGCCCGCGCTCTCCACCCTCTTCGGACCCGAACTACGGGTGGTGGAGACCGAGTTGGTCGCCGGCGGACCCGGCCCCGAGCCCGGCCTGCCGCAGGTCCGCCGGATCGACCCGGCCGCCGCCGCACTCGCCCTGCCGGCCCCCCGGGTGGACCCGAACGACCTCAACGCGGGCTTCCTGGCCACCCTGATGGCCGTCCGGCCCGAGGACGTGATCGCCGCCCTGCGCGGCGCCCCGGCCGACTCGGTCGAGCGCCGGCTGCGCGAGCTGCGGGCCCGGATCGAGCTGGCCGACCAGGAGGCGGCCGAGCGGGCGCTGACCGCGCTGGAGGCCGACCACCCGGACGACTGGCGGGTGGTCTGGTACCGCGGGCTGCTCCAGCTGGCCGGCGCGAGCGGCGCCGGCCCGGACCAGGCCACCGCCCGGACGCGGGCCGCCGCCGAGGCCTTCGACGCGGTGTACGACGCGTTCCCCGGCGAGGCCGCGCCCAAGCTGGCGCTGGGCGTCTGCGCCGAGCTGCTCGGTCACGGCGAGGACGCCGCCGAGTTCTACCGGCTGGTCTGGAGCACCGACCACACCTACGTCGGCGCCGCGTTCGGGCTGGCCCGGGTCCGTCTGGCGGCGGACGACCGGCCGGGCGCGCTGCGCGCCCTGGAGTCCGTGCCGGAGACCTCCAGCCACTACACCGCCGCCCGGATCGCCGCGCTGCGCGCCCGACTGCGGGCCCGACTGCCGCGGGAGGCGCTGGCCGAGGACCTCACCACCGGCTCCGCGCAGCTGACCGCGCTCGCCCTGGACGACCGGCGGCGCGAGGAGCTGTCGGTGGAGCTGCTGGACACCGCGCTCGGCTGGGTGCTGGGCGGCCGGTCCGGCGAGGCCCCCGGGGCGACCCGGCTGAGCGTGCTCGGCCACCCCGCGCGGGAGCGGGAGCTGCGGTTCGCCCTGGAGCGTTCGTTCCG
The DNA here is from genome assembly GCF_055559155.1 of Kitasatospora sp. NPDC024654. Classification (NCBI taxonomy): domain Bacteria; kingdom Bacillati; phylum Actinomycetota; class Actinomycetes; order Kitasatosporales; family Streptomycetaceae; genus Kitasatospora; species Kitasatospora sp. NPDC024654. The sequence goes on along the minus strand of NZ_JBVHLF010000001.1, from coordinate 7,903 downwards.
GGTGCTGGCCCGGCTGGCCGAGCGGCCGGAGGACCGGATCGAGATGGTGGAACGGGCGAACCGGGCCCGTCCCAGGACGTGGGTGTGAGCTGATGCCGCAACAGACCGTGTGCCCCAACTGCGCGGAGCCGCTCGACCCCGGGGACGCCTTCTGCGGCGCCTGTGGGGCGAACCTGACGGCCGGACCGCCCGCCCCCGCACCCGCCAGCGTGCCGCGGGCACCCGGTGCCTGCCTGCACTGCGGCTCCCACCAGTTCTCCGTCGAGGGCTACTGCGAGCAGTGCGGGGGCGCCCGGCCGCGCCCGCGCGACCACCAGGAGCGCTCGCTGACCGGCGTCGCCGGGGTGAGCGACCGCGGCCTGCGCCATCACCGCAACGAGGACGCCTTCACCGTCGCGGCCACCGCGCTGCCCGGCGGCGCGCCCGCCGTGGTGACGGTGGTCTGCGACGGCGTCTCCTCGGCGACCCGACCGGACGAGGCCTCCCAGGTCGCCGCTGACACCGTCTGCGAGAACCTGCTGACCGCACTGGAGCACGGCGCCGCGGCCGAGCCGGCGATGCGCCGGGCGATCCTGGCCGGCGCCGACGCGGTGGCCGCGCTGGCGGACGACGGCGGTCCCGGGCCCGGCCAGAACTCACCTGCCTGCACCTGCGTCAGCGCGGTCGCGGCGAGCGGCGCGGTGACCGTCGGCTGGGTCGGCGACAGCCGGGCCTACTGGATCCCGGACGACCGCGAGGGCGCCGAACCGTACCGGCTGACCGAGGACGACTCCTGGGCCGCCGGGATGGTCGCGGCCGGGCTGATGGCCGAGGCCGAGGCCTACGCGGACGCCCGGGCGCACGCCATCACCGGCTGGCTCGGCGCGGACGCCGAGGTGGTCGAGCCGCACACGCTGGCCTTCACCCCGCACGTCCCCGGCGTGCTGCTGGTCTGCACCGACGGCCTGTGGAACTACGCCGAGGCCGCCACCGACCTGGCCGACCTGGTCCGCCGGGACGCCGCGGCGGACCCGCTGCGGGCGGCCCGGGCGCTGGTCGACTTCGCGGTGGCGGCCGGCGGGCACGACAACATCACGGTGACCGTGCTGCCGGTGCGGCCGGCCACCGCCGAGGACCACCCGGACACCGTGCTGGACCTGCCGGTGGTGCGCCCCCGGGCGGCCGTGCCGCCCGTGCCGCCGGCACCGCCGCTCCCGCCCGCACCGCCGCAGCCGGCCGCGGTCCGCGCCGAGCCGCGGAACTGACGTCTCGTCGGAACGCAAGCCACCTTCACCGATCAGGAGTTTTGGGCCATGGCCAGTCTGGCGAAGTCGAACCTGCCCAGGTTCACCGCGGACATCTTCCAGAACGAGTTCCTCGCCGAAGGCGCTCGCGAGGTCAACGCGATCGTCACCGTCACCGCGACCGGCGGCGGCACCACCGGCGGCCGTCCGCTGGACACCGTGGACGCGGTGGCCGCCGGGCCGGGCCCCGACTCGGCGGTCGTGCTGATGGTCGACTGCTCGGGCTCGATGGACTACCCGGCGACCAAGATGCGCAACGCCCGGGACGCCACCGCGGTCGCCATCGACACCATCCGCGACGGCGTCGCCTTCGCCGTGGTCGCCGGTACCCACGAGGCCACCGAGGTCTACCCGGGCGGCGGCGTCCTCGCGGTGGCCGACGCCGCCACCCGGGAGGCCGCCAAGCAGTCGCTGCGCAAGCTCAAGGCGGGTGGCGGCACCGCCATCGGAACCTGGCTCGCGCTCGCCGACAAGCTCTTCCTGACCCGGCGCGGGATCGCCATCCGGCACGGCATCCTGCTCACCGACGGCCGCAACGAGCACGAGAGGCCGGAGGACCTGCAGCGGGTGCTGGACCGGGTCACCGGCCACTTCACCACCGACTGCCGCGGCGTCGGCACCGACTGGGAGCTGCCCGAGCTGCGCCGGATCTCCTCCGCGCTGCTCGGCACGGTGGACATCGTCGCCGAGCCGTCCGGCCTGGCCGACGACTTCCGGGGCATGATGGCCGCCGCCATGGGAAAGCAGGTCGCCGACGTGGCGCTGCGGGTCTGGACCCCGGCCAACGCGGTGGTGAAGTTCGTCAAGCAGGTCGCCCCCGACCTCGAGGACCTCACCGGGCGCCGCTCCGAGGCCGGGCCGCGGGCCGGCGACTACCCGACCGGCTCCTGGGGTGACGAGAGCCGTGACTACCACGTCTGCGTCGAGGTCCCCTCGGCCGCGGTGGGCAACGAGATGCTGGCCGCCCGGATCAGCCTGGTGCTGCCGCAGCCCGGCGGCACCGCCGAGGTGCTCGCCCAGGGTCTGGTCAAGGCGGTCTGGACCGACGACCTGGCCTCCTCCACCCGGATCAGCCCGCAGGTCGCCCACTACACCGGCCAGGCCGAGCTGGCCGAGTCGATCCAGGTCGGGCTGGAGGCGCACCGGGCCGGCGACCTCGACCTGGCGACCGCCAAGTTGGGTGCCGCCGTCCGGCTGGCTCACCAGACCGGGAACGAGGGCACCTTCCGGCTTCTGCAGAAGGTGGTGGATGTGGTGGATCCGAAGGAGGGTACGGTTCGGTTCCGTAAGGATGTGAGCGAGGCCGACTCCATGACCCTGGAGACCCGCTCGACCAAGACCGTGCGTGTGAAGAAGTGACTGCCGTGACCTGGTTTCTGCTTGGGCCGGACCTGAGATGTGGGGGACTTGATGCCGTTCTGCCCTAGGGGCCACGAGTCGCAGTCCGAGGACTGGTGCGACTTCTGCGGCTTCCCGATGAACGCCGCGGGCGGCCAGGCCCCGGCCGGCGCGCCCGCCGGCGGCCCGTACGGGGCGCCGCCGCCCCCTCCCCCGCCGCCGATGCCGCCGCACGGGATGCCCGGCCACCCGATGCCCGGGTCCCCGCTGCCCGGCGCCACCGAAGGGCTGGTCACCTGCCCGATCTGCCGGACCCCGCAGACCGGCCGGTACTGCGAGGAGTGCGGCTACGACTACGAGCTGACCGGTGCCGGACAGCCGGGCGGCGGTTACGGCTACCCGCAGCCGCCCGCCCAGATGCCCCAGCCGCCGGCCCAGCAGCCGGGCGGGGGCTACGGCTACCCGCAGCCGCCCGCCCCGGGCTACCCCGCCGCGCCGCCGGCCCCCGGTGGCTACCCACCGCCGCCGCCCGTGCCCGGACCGCCGCCCGGCCAGCCGCAGCCCCCGCAGGGCAGCGCGCCCGACCCGTTCGGCACGTCCTTCCGGCTGGCCCCGCCCGAGCCGCCGGCGGCCCGCACCAGCTGGGTGGCCGTGGTCAGCGCCGACCGGGACTACTTCACCGACATGATGGCGCGCAGCGGTCCGGAGGCCTCGGGCCTCTTCTTCCCGCCGTACTGCCCGGAGCGGCGGATTCCGCTGACCGGCCGCGGCCAGCTGCGGATCGGCCGGCGCAGCCAGCACCGCGGGACCGTGCCGGAGATCGACCTGTCGGTCCCGCCGGAGGACCCGGGCGCCTCGCACCAGCACGCGCTGCTGGCCGAGCAACCGGACGGCAGCTGGGTGCTGGTGGACCAGGACTCGACCAACGGCACCACGATGAACGGCGGCGCCGACCCGGTCAACCCGCACACCGCGATCCCGCTGAACGACGGCGACCGGATCCACATCGGCGCCTGGACCACGATCACCCTGCACCGGGCCTGACCCTGATCCGACCCTGATCCCGCACTGCGGGGCTCGTCAGTCATGGGTCCCGGCCCCTAGGGTCGGGACCCATGACAACTGCAATAGCCGCGGACGGGATCCGGAAGCGGTACGGGGATGTCCAGGCCGTCGACGGGGTGTCGATCACCGTCGAGTCTGGCGAGTTCTACGGTCTGCTCGGGCCCAACGGCGCCGGAAAGACCACCACCTTGGAGATCCTGGAGGGGATCCGCGAGCCCGACGAGGGCCGCGTCGAGCTGCTGGGGCTGGCGCCCTGGCCCCGCAACCCGAAGCTGCTGCCGCGGATCGGCGTGCAGTTCCAGGCCTCCGCCTTCTTCGACAAGCTGACCGCGCGGGAGACCATCCGCACCTTCGCCTCCTTCTACGGCGTGGGCGCCAGGCGGGCCGACGCGATGCTGGAGCGGGTCGGGCTGACCGACTCCGCCGCGGTGCTCACCGACAGGATGTCCGGCGGCCAGGCCCAGCGGCTCTCGATCGCCTGCGCGCTGGTGCACGACCCGGAGCTGGTCTTCCTCGACGAGCCGACCACCGGCCTCGACCCGCAGGCCCGGCGCAACCTCTGGGACCTGCTGCGGGACATCAACGCCGAGGGCCGCACGGTCGTCCTCACCACCCACTACCTGGACGAGGCGGAGATCCTCTGCGACCGGGTCTCGGTGATGGACCACGGTCGGGTGCTGCGCACCGGCGCACCGGCCGCGCTGGTCCGCGAGCTGGACGACACCGTGCGGATCAGCGTGGAGTCCGGCCTGCTCGGCGCCGAGGAGGCCGGCCAGCTGTTCACCGCCGCGGGCGCCGAGATCACCGCGCTGGAGGACAACGGCGTCACCCTCTCGCTCTCCACCCGGGCCCCCGCGCCCGTGCTGTCCGCCCTGGCCGAGCGCGGCGCACTGCGCGGGCTCGAGGTGCGCGGCGCCACCCTGGAGGACGTCTTCCTCCACCTGACCGGACGGGAGTACCGGGCATGAGCGCTCCCGAGCAGGACCGCGCCAGCAGCTACGCCAGCCTCTCCCGGGTGATGGGCAAGGCCTTCCTGCGCGACCGCACCACGGTCTTCTTCGTGCTGCTGATGCCGTTGCTCTTCCTGGTGCTCTTCGGCGCCCTGTTCAAGGGCAGCAGCAGCCCGCACGTCAAGATCGCCCAGTACGGGCCGGTGACCGTGCTGGACTCGATGCCCGCCGGGGAGCGGGCCGCGGTGACCCAGGTGGTCACCATCACCCGGGTCCCCGACGAGGCCGCCGGCCTGGAGCAGGTGCGCAAGGGCACCTACGACGCGCTGATCGAGGACGGCCCGGACGGCCAGCCGGTGCTCCACTACAGCGCCTCCGACCAGGTCAAGGCGGGCAGCGTGCAGGGCGTGCTGAACTCGGTGGTGCAGACCGCCAACCAGGCGGCCAGCGGCCGGCCGGCGGCCTACACGCTGACCAGCGACCAGGTCGAGGACAAGTCGCTCAAGCCGATCCAGTACGTCACGCCCGGCCTGCTGGGCTGGGCGATCGCCACCGGCGCGGTCTTCGGCGCCTCGTTCACGCTGGTGAACTGGCGCAAGAAGCGGGTGCTGCGGCGGCTGCGACTGGCGCCGGTGAGCATCGGGGCGGTGGTCGCCGCCCGGGTCACCGTCAGCGTGCTGGTCGCGCTGGCCCAGACCGGGCTCTTCCTGGTGGTCGCCACCACGCCGTTCTTCGGGCTGAAGCTGACCGGGAACTGGTGGCTGGTGATCCCGTTGGTGGTCTGCGCCACCATCGCCTTCATGTCGATCGGCCTGGTGACCGGGTCGATCGCGAAGACCGAGGAGGCGGCGAACGGGATCAACCAGGTGGTCGTGCTGCCGATGTCCTTCCTCTCCGGGTCGTTCATCCCGCTGGACAGCGCGCCGCACTGGCTGCAGACCGTCTCGCACGTCTTCCCGCTGCGCTACCTGGTCACCTCGGCGCAGTCCGTGCTGACCAGGGGCGGCGGGGTGATGGACGCGCTGCCGGCGATGGGCGGGCTGCTGGCCTTCGCGGCCGTGCTGACCGCGATCGCCTGGAAGCTGTTCCGCTGGGACGAGGTCTGAGGTCCGGAAGCCGGGACGGTCCGGTCAGGAGACTGCCCCCGTTCCGGCTCCGGCCGCGGTCTGCGACCATGGTCGGGTGACTGAGACCCGGCGTACCGAGCTTCCCGAGGAGACCTTCTTCGACGCGGTCGGCGGCGAGCCAACCTTCCGCCGCCTGGTGCACCGCTTCTACCAGGGCGTGGCCGAGGACGAGCTGCTGCGGCCGATGTACCCGGAGGAGGACCTCGGGCCGGCCGAGGAGCGGCTCGCGCTCTTCCTGATGCAGTACTGGGGTGGCCCGCGGACCTACAGCGAGCGGCGCGGCCACCCTCGGCTGCGGATGCGGCACGTGCCCTTCACCGTCGACCGGGCCGCGCACGATGCCTGGCTGCGGCACATGCGGGTGGCGGTGGACGAGCTGGGCCTCGCAACGGAGGCCGAGCGGCAGCTCTGGGACTACCTCAGCTACGCCGCCGCGTCGATGGTCAACTCCGCATAGCGCCAGGCTCGTCGCCCCGGCGGGCGGGACCGGCGGCGCGCCCCTCCGGTTGGGCTCGCGGTCTGCCGGGACGACCCGCTGTTCATGCGGCTCGCCCCGGACCGGCCCGCCGGGGCCACCCGCGCCCGCAGGACCCGCCGGCCCCGCCGCGCCTGGTCGACCGGCTCACCGGCGCAGTTCCGGGCGTGCCGACCACCGGCAGCCGCCGCCCGGCCGACCGCATCGCCGTCCGCCCGGACGACCGGCCACACGGCTGACCGGGCGCATGGAGTCGGTCAGGCCAGCGGGGTCAGTCCGAGGCCCGCGCCCGGTGCGGCGGCACTGCGCACCGCGACCGACCCGTGCGGCGCGGTCAGCCGCAGCCAACTGCCCGCGCGGTGCGCCGAGAGCGGCGCGCCGGGGTGCAGGAAGCCGATCCGGTAGGCCGCGTGGGCCGCGCGCAGTGGCAGCTCGGGAGCGGCGGTGAGCGAGCGCGACCAGATCTCGTCGGCGATCCCGTCCAGCACCACCCTGGTCCGGTGATGTTCCGGGACCGCCGCCGTGCGCTCCTTGAACTCCTCCACCGCGCCGAAGACTTGGGGCATCACCAGGCCGACGTCCGGGGTTCCGAGCGGCTGCCAGCCGGTGCGCGGCGGCAGCAGGCCGGTCCAGGCCGGGCCGGTGACCGGGGCCGGCAGTGCCAGGGCGCCGCTCCGCTCGTCCACCCCCTCCAGCAGTTGGCCGGCGGAGACGGTCGCGTCCGCGGCCTCGGCCAGCCCGGCCAGCCGGGCGGTCCGGATCGCGATCACGCCGGAGCTGCCGAGCGGCAGCCGGCCGAAGACCGCGAGCACGCCGTCGGCCCACTCCTCGACGGTCGCGTCCGACTCGGCCGCGGCCGCCGGGCCGCGCCGGGCCGCCGCCTCGCGGAACACCGACCGCGGGACCGCCTGCAGCCGCACTGCCGCCGCCCGGTCGAAGCGCAGCAACCGGCCCAGGAAGGCGCTGAGATCGGCCGCCTCGCTGGGGTCGGCGAGGACGAGCCGGGCGATGCTGATCACGGTGCGCTCACTTCGTTCGTTGCCGGACGCGGTCGGACGGGCCGGTCAGGCGGCGGCCGGCACGTCCTCGTCCTCCAGGAAGCGGCTCAGGAACTCCCGTTCCACCGCGCTGATCCGGCGCGGCCGGCCCGCCGCGAGGTCATAGGGCACCACCACGGTGGAGGCCCGTACGTACACCAGCTCGGTGCCGTCCTCGTTGGTGTCCTTGACCTCGTATCCCACGGTCACCGAGGCACCGCCGATCCGGGTCACCCAGGTCTCGACGGTCACCGGCGCGGGCCGGTGGACCAGCGGCGCCTTGTAGTCGATCTCGTGCCGGGCCACCACCGAGCCGCCCGCGAACTCTCCCGCACCGGCCTCGGCGGCCTGGGTGAACATGAAGTCGATCCGGGCCTCCTCCAGGTAGCGCATGAAGACCACGTTGTTCACGTGGCCGAAGGCGTCCATGTCGGACCACCGCATCGGGCAGGCGTAGATGTGGCGCGCCACGACAGTCTCTCCCTCTCGTTCACTCGGTTGCCGGCACCTGGGCGGGTGCCCGGCGGACTACCGGCGTGGGGGGGGGGGGGGGGGGGGGGGGGGGGGGGGGGGGGGGGGGGGGGGGGGGGGGGGGGGGGGGGGGGGGGGGGGGGGGGGGGGGGGGGGG